>DATHHZ010000435.1:0-4488 GCA_035316965.1 Burkholderiales bacterium
GCGGAGAAAGTCGCAAAAGCCGAGAGCGAACTCAAAGCGAAGCCGGGCAGGCTCGGTCTGGCGGTGCGCCCGCTCACCGAGGAAGAGCGCAAGCAGATCGAAACCGAAGGCGGCCTGCTCGTGGAGCAATCCGAAGGTCCCGCTGCGCGGGCGGGCGTTCAGGCGGGGGACATCATTCTCGCCTTCAACAACCAGCCCGTGAAAAGCGTCGATCAGCTGCGGCGCCTGGTGGACCGTTCGCGCGGCAGCGTCGCGCTTCTGATACAACGCGAGGGCAACAAGATCTACGTGCCGATCCGGCTCGGCTGACCGGAACGGAACCGAATCGAAACCGCGCCCCTCGAGGCGCGGTTTTTTTACGCCGTCGTCCCCGCGCAAGCGGGGACCCAGTGTATTGATGAATCTGGATTCCCCACCCGCTTTCGCGGGTGCTAAAGGCCGCGGGAATGACGGAGCATGCCTCCTGCTAGAATCGGCCGGACTCCGAGGAGGACTTCATGGCCGCACCCCGATCTCTCCAGTTCGACACGCTCAGCCTGCACGCGGGCCAGAGGCCCGATCCGGTCACCGGCGCGCGCGCGACGCCGATTTATTTCACCACGTCCTTCGTGTTCCGCGACGCGGACCACGCGGCGGCGCTCTTCAACATGGAGCGCGGCGGGCACGTCTACTCGCGCATCTCCAATCCCACCAACGCGGTGCTCGAGGAGCGGGTGGCGGCCCTCGAAGGCGGCGTCGGAGCGATCGCGACCGCGAGCGGCCAGGCCGCGCTGCACTTGGCGATCGCCACGATCGCGGCAGCGGGCGCGCACATCGTCGCATCGCGCGCCCTCTACGGCGGCTCGCACAACCTGCTTTCCTACACGCTGCCGCGCTTCGGCATCGAAACCACATTCGTGAACCCGCGCGATCTCGCCGCCTGGAAGGGGGCGATCCGGCCGAACACGAAGCTCCTCTTCGGGGAGACGCTCGGCAACCCGGGACTGGACGTGCTCGACATTTCCTCGGTCGCCGCGATCGCGCACGCAGCGAAGCTGCCGCTCCTGGTGGATGCCACCTTCACCACGCCCTACCTGCTGAAGCCCTTCGACCATGGAGCCGACCTCGTCTATCACTCGGCCACGAAGTTCCTCGGCGGGCACGGCGTCGCGATCGGCGGAGTGCTCGTGGACGGAGGCACGTTCGACTGGGAAGCGTCGGGAAAATTTCCGGAGCTGACCGAGCCCTACGCGGGCTTCCACGGCATGGATTTCCAGGAGGAGTCCACCGTCGCGGCGTTCCTCCTGCGCGCCCGGCGCGAGGGCCTGCGGGACTTCGGCGCCTGCATGAGCCCGGCTACCGCCTTTCAGATCCTCCAAGGAATCGAGACGCTACCCTTGCGCATGCACAAGCACGTGGAGAACACGCGCAAGGTGATCGCTTTCCTCGGCAAGGAGGCCGCGGTCGAATCGATCGCCTATCCCGAGCTGCCTTCGCATCCGGACCACGCCCTCGCGAAGCGGCTTCTTCCGCGCGGCTGCGGCGCCGTATTCGGCTTCAACCTGAAAGGCGACCGGGCCGCCGGACGGCGCTTCATCGAGGCGCTGAGAATTTTTTCGCACCTCGCCAACGTCGGCGATGCGAAGTCGCTGGTGATCCACCCGGCGAGCACCACGCACTTTCGCATGAGCGACGCGGCGCTCGCCGAAGCGGGAATCGGCCCGGGCACGATCCGCCTGTCGATCGGCCTCGAAGACCCGGAGGACCTGATCGAGGATCTCGCGCGGGCCTTGAGCGCTGCAAAAGGCTGAAGATGGAACTTCGGATCGCGAACGATGCCGCCTATGCCTACACAGGCGGAAAGACCCTCGATGCGAAGCTCCCGGCGGTCGTGCTCATCCACGGCGGCGAACAGGACCACAGTGTCTGGGCCCTGCAGTCGCGCTACCTCGCGCACCACGGCTACGCGGTGCTCGCGGTCGATCTGCCCGGACACGGCAAGAGCGGCGGGGCGCCGCTGGCAAGCATCGAGGACATGGCCGGCTGGATCGTCGCCCTGCTCGATGCGGCCAAAGTGAACGCCGCGGCCCTCATCGGCCACAGCATGGGGTCGCTGGTCGCGCTCGAATGCGCCGCACGGAATCCGCAGCGCGTTAGCCGCGTCGCTCTGCTCGGAACCGCCTTCCCGATGCGCGTCTCGCCCGACCTCCTTCAGGCGACGAAAACCAGGGAATCCGACGCCCACGGCATGATCAACGCCTGGTCTCACTCCGGCTACGCGCACTATCCGAGCAATCCAGGGCCCGGGTTCTGGGTGATCGGCGCGAACCTGCGGCTGATGCAGCGGCAGAGGCCGGGAGTGCTGCACGCCGACTTCGCCGCCTGCGACGGATACAAAACGGGATTCGAGCGCGCCGCGCAAGTGAAATGCCCCGCGCTGTTCCTGCTCGGTGCCCGCGATGCGATGACCCCCGCCCGCGCGGGACGGGACCTCGCCAGGGCGGTTCCGAATTCGACCGTGGTGACGCTGGGCTCCGCCGGCCACAACCTCATGGGCGAAAAGCCTGACGAAATTCTCGATATCCTGCTCGAATTTCTCCGCGCCTAGGCTCGCGGTACACTTCGCACACGGAAAGCTCAAGATGACGCGCTGCACGTCTACGCGATGCACGGCGTTTGCTCTTCTGCTCGTCGCTCCGCTTGGGGCCTTCGCGCAGAGCGTTTTACCGGAATACGCGTGGATAGGCGCCGGCGTGCGCACGCGGCCCGCGTACGACGGCTCGGCCGCGCAGCGAAACGATTTGATTCCGACGGTGAGATATTACGGAAAGCCCTGGTTCGCGCGCACCACCCAGGGGATTCTCGAGGGCGGCGCCAGGACGGAGCTCGCGCGCGGCCTCAATGTCGGGGCGCAGCTCGCCTACGAGGGTGGCCGCCTCGCGAGCGAATCCGATTTCCTCAGGAGCAACAACGTCCCCGACATCAACCCCAGCGCTTCGGTCGGTCTGCACGTCGAATGGGACCAGAAGCTCGGCCCGATGCCGGTCACGCTGCTCGCGCGCGGGCGCCACTTCGTCGACAGCGATCGCGGCGCGCAGGCCGATCTGCGCTTCACCGCGATCGTTTTCGGGGGCGGCGCGATCACCGCCGCCGTATTCATCCAGGGGACCTGGGCCGATTCGAAATCGAACCAGTCGTTCTACGGCATGGCAGGAAGCGGCCCGCTGTATGCGAGCGGCGGGTTGCTCTGGGGCGTCGATCTCAGCCGCGAATGGATCGTCGTCGGCAACCTGGAGGCGCGGCGGCTGCACGGCGACGCCGCGCGCAGCCCCCTCGCGGAACGCGCATCGAACCACTACGCGAGCGCAAGCCTGGCGTACCGGTTTTGAGGCGGCCCGCATGGACGATCTGGCGCACGTCCTGCTGCCGCAAGGCTTCTTGGGACCTTTCCTGGCCGCAACGCTCATCTACGGAATCCGCTACGTGCTGCTCGCCGGCACGGCCTTCCTCGTTTGGTACGCAAGACCCGCCGAGGGCAAGCTTCAGCGCGCAATGCCGCGCGGGGCGCAGATCCGGCGCGAGATCGCCTACTCGGCGGTGGCCGTTGTCATCTTCGGCCTCGTCATCGGGCTGATCTCCGGTTACGGCATTGCGCCCCATACGCTCCTCTACTTGGAGGTCGCCCGATACGGCTGGGCGTATTTCTGGCTCAGCATCCTTGTCGTGATCGTCGCTCACGATGCGTACTTCTACTGGACGCACCGGCTGATGCACACGCGGGCGCTGTTCCGGATCTTTCACGGCGTGCACCACCTCTCGAGGAACCCCACGCCGTGGACCGCGTACGCGTTTCACCCGCTCGAATCGGTCGTCCAGGCGCTCGGCCTGGTATTGATCATCTTCGTCATCCCTTTGCATCCGACGGCATTGCTGATCTTCCACACGATCTCAACTGCGATCAACGTATACGGACATCTGGGCTACGAGCTCTATCCGAGAGGGTGGGCGCAACACCCGCTGGGGCGCTGGATCAATACTTCGGTGGCGCACAATACTCACCACGACCAGGCGCGTTACAACTACGGCTTTTATTTCCTGTTCTGGGATCGATGGATGGGAACGCTCGATCCCTCCTACGAAGCGAGGTACCGCCGGAGCTTGGCGGCGGGGCTCGCTTCCTAGTCGCGCAGCTCGAGCAACACCGGCTGATGGTCCGAGGCGTCGGTCTCGCCGTTGACGATCACGTCCTCGACGCGATGGGCAAGATCCTCGGTCACGAAAATGAAATCGAAGGCAAGCGGCGGCCCCGGCCACTGCTCCTTGTCGTACACGCCGATCGTCGGCGAGTGCGGTTTTCCCGGATGGCGCAGCTGCCACGCGTCGCGGTAGGCGGGAACGCCGGGCGCGAGCGGTGATTGCAGATGCCGGTGCAGCGCATCGTCCGGCGGGAAATTGAAATCGGCGGTGAGAATGCCCGAAGCGGGTCGAGGCATCGTTCGAAAAGGACCC
>DATHHZ010000436.1:0-2752 GCA_035316965.1 Burkholderiales bacterium
TGGCCTCACTGCGGAGGCGGGCGATGAAGTCCGGCAGGGACTTCTGCCCGAGGTCTTCACCACTCCGGGTACGCACGGCCACCTTTTCGGCTGCCTTCTCTTTTTCGCCGACGATCAGCTGGTAAGGCAGCTTCTGCAAGCTATGTTCCCGAATTTTATAGGTTATTTTCTCGTTCCTCAAGTCGACTTCGCAACGGTAGCCGGCCTGCTTCAGGGCAGCCGCGACCCGCGTGGCGTAATCGGCCTGCCCCTCCGAGATATTGAGTACCATCACCTGCACCGGCGCAAGCCACAGCGGCATGGCGCCCGCGTAGTGCTCGATGAGAATCCCGATGAATCGCTCCATGGATCCGACGACGGCCCGGTGCAGCATGACCGGCACCTTGCGCGAATTGTCTTCCGCCACGTACTCCGCACCGAGCAGTCCGGGCATGGAGAAATCGACCTGCATAGTGCCGCATTGCCAAGAGCGACCGATGCTGTCTTTCAGATGGTATTCGATCTTGGGGCCGTAGAATGCGCCCTCTCCCGGAAGCACGTCGTAAGCGAGACCGCTCGAATCGAGGGATGCCCGAAGCGCACGTTCGGCTTTGTCCCAAAGCTCGTCGCCGCCGACCCTTTTCGGGGGGCGCGTAGCGAGTTTGTGGACGACTTCTGTGAAGCCGAAGTCTGCGTAGACTTGTTGCAGCAACCTTGTAAACTCCGTGACCTCCGGCTGGATCTGTTCCTCTGTGCAAAATATGTGGCCGTCGTCCTGGGTGAAAGCGCGGACGCGCATGATGCCGTGCAGAGCGCCCGAGGGTTCGTTGCGCGTGCACACGCCGAACTCGCCGTAGCGCAGCGGCAGCTCGCGATAGCTGCGCAGGCCTTTGTTGTAGATCAGCACGTGGCCGGGACAGTTCATCGGCTTGATCGCGTAGCCGCGCTTCTCCGACTCGGTGGTGAACATCAGCTCCTTGTAATTTTCCCAATGACCGGATTTCTCCCACAGGCTGCGGTCGAGGATCTGAGGGCAGCGCACTTCGAGATAGCCGTTGTCCCGGTAGACACGACGCATGTACTGCTCGACCTGCTGCCAGATCGCCCAGCCCTTCGGATGCCAGAACACCATGCCCGGGGCTTCCTCCTGAAGGTGGAAAAGATCCAGCTGCGTGCCCAGCCGCCGGTGATCGCGCTTCTCGGCCTCCTCGATCATGCGCAAGTACGCTTCCTGCTCCTCCTTTTTGGCCCAGGCGGTCCCGTAGATCCGCTGCAGCATCTCGTTCTTGGAATCTCCGCGCCAGTAGGCGCCGGCGACCTTCATCAGCTTGAATACCTTGAGCTTGCCAGTGGAGGGTACGTGCGGACCGCGGCACAAATCGACGAAATCCCCTTCCCGGTACAGCGAGACTTCTTCGTTCGCCGGAATCGAGGCGACGATCTCGGCCTTGTAGCGCTCGCCGATGGATTTGAAGTACTGAACCGCCTTGTCGCGCGGCCAGACCTCGCGTGTCACCGGGAAATCCTTTTTCGCCAGTTCCGCCATGCGCCTCTCGATGGCGTCGAGATCTTCCGGCGTGAACGGCCTCTTGAACGCAAAATCGTAGTAGAAGCCGTTTTCTACCACCGGCCCGATGGTAACTTGCGCTTCGGGAAACAGGTCCTTGACGGCGTAGGCGAGCAGGTGCGCAGTGGAGTGCCGCAGGATCTCGACTCCCTCCCGGTCGCGTTCAGTGATGATGGCGAGCTCGCTATCGCTCTCGATACGATGCGAGGTATCGACCAGTTTTCCGTTCACTCTCCCGGCAAGCGCCGCGCGCGCCAGACCGGGGCCGATCGCCTGAGCCACCTCCACCACGGTAACGGAACCGGGAAAGCTCTTCACGGAGCCATCGGGAAGACGGACGTTCGGCATCAGCACATTCTAGAAACAAAACCGCGCGTTGAACGCAGCCTGACTTGCGTTCCAACGCGCGGAGTTAAGCCGGCGCTTGGCGTCCGGCTTAACAGTTGGTAGGCGCGATTGGAATCGAACCAACGACCTCATCCATGTCAAGGATGCGCTCTAGCCAACTGAGCTACGCGCCTGGGAAGTGCCGGATTCTAGCCGAACGGTCCCACCCGCACAAACCCACGAAGCAATACCGGGTGAAAATCAACCGCGCCAACGCTTCGATCGCGAATCGTAGCTGTACGGCATGGATTTGAAGACCACGTTCGGACAGGAAATGACGTACTCACCGCTCGAAACAAGGTAGCCCATAGGCACACCGCCCGGGCATTTGCTCACTGCCGGGACGTACTTGGGTACGAGCTTGTCGAGAGCCTCTGGATAGGCGCCGCTTTCGCGCCTGTACGCCGAAAGCGCGGAGATCATCCCCACGCCGCGGGACTCGACGGTCAGCATGTCTTTCTCGCCCCCGGTGTAGAGATCGATTGCAACATACGCCGCCGCGAGAGCGACCGCAATCACGACGAGCAGAACGATTTGGTTTACGCCCGCCTGACGATTAGCCGCGTTCATCCCCTGTCCTCCTAGACCGACTGACGTCAACTGACCCGCAGATATTACCGCATGCCGAGCATCTCCGCCGCGTGCTTGCGCGTCGTCGCAGTGATCGCGACCCCGCCCAGCATGCGCGCGATTTCCTCGATGCGTGATTTGTGGTCGAGCACG
Organism: Burkholderiales bacterium; assembly: GCA_035316965.1. GTDB lineage: Bacteria > Pseudomonadota > Gammaproteobacteria > Burkholderiales > SG8-39 > VBDM01. The sequence continues at coordinate 2,657 of DATHHZ010000436.1, forward strand.
GCGACCCGACTCCGCGCGCCGCCGCCTTCGATGCCCTTGGACACGGACCACTGCTCGCGGGCCTGAGCGGCCACTTGCGGAAGATGGGTGACGCAC
>DATHHZ010000437.1:0-5682 GCA_035316965.1 Burkholderiales bacterium
AATCCCCAGCACCGCGAAATCTCGGCGTTCCGCCTGATAGCGAAACTGCCGACCATCGTCGCGATGGCCTACAAGTACTCGGTCGGCCAGCCTTTCATCTATCCCAAGAACAACCTCTCCTACACCGAGAACTTCATGCGCATGATGTTCGCGGTGCCGGCGGAGGAGTACAAGGTGAGCCCGGTGCTGGTGCGCGCCCTGGACCGCATCTTCACCCTGCATGCCGATCACGAGCAGAACGCCTCGACCTCGACGGTAAGAATCGCCGGCTCCTCCGGCGCCAACCCGTTTGCCTGCATCGCCGCCGGCATCGCCTGCCTGTGGGGGCCGGCGCACGGCGGGGCGAACGAGGCCGCGCTGCAGATGCTCGAGGAGATCGGCGACGTGTCCAAGGTCGGCGAATTCATCAGGAAAGCCAAGGACAAGAACTCGGGCGTGAAGCTGATGGGTTTCGGCCACCGCGTCTACAAGAACTACGATCCGCGGGCGAAGCTCATGCGCGAGACCTGCCACGAGGTGCTGGAGGAACTCGGCCTGCACGACGACCGCATCTTCAAGCTGGCGATGGCGCTGGAAAAGATCGCGCTCGAGGACGATTATTTCGTCGAGCGCAAGCTCTACCCGAACGTCGATTTCTACTCGGGCATCGTGCAGCGCGCCCTGGGCATCCCGGTGTCGATGTTCACCTGCATCTTCTCGCTGGCGCGCACCGTCGGCTGGATCGCGCAATGGCAGGAGATGATCGCCGATCCCGAATACAAGATCGGCCGGCCGCGCCAGCTCTACCACGGCGCGAAGCTGCGGGAGTTCGTGCCGATCGACAAGCGTTGAGCCCGCCAGAAGCGGGACTCCAAAGCTGGAGCCATCAAATATGAGCGCCATGAAGGAATTCCTCTCCAATTCGTATCTCTTCGGCGCCAATGCGCCCTTCATCGAGGAGCTGTACGAGGCCTACCTCGACAACCCGCGATCGGTGCCCGAGCAATGGCGCGAATATTTCGACAAGCTGCAGCTCGTGTCTGCGGGCGGGAACGGCGGGCGCGACGTGGCCCACGCGCCGATCGTCGAAGCGTTCGCCCAGCGCGCTAGGGCCGGCGCGGCCCGCCCGGCACCCGCGGTGGCGAGTTTCGACCGCAAGCAGGTCTCGGTGCTGCAGCTGATCGCGGAGTACCGCTTCCGCGGGGTGCTCGTCGCCGACATCGATCCGCTCAAACGCCACGAGCGCCCGCGCATCCCCGAGCTGGAGCCCGCCTACTACGACCTGACCGACTCCGATATGGACACGGTGTTCAACACCGGATCATTCGTCGGCCCGGAGCAGGCGAGCTTGCGCGAGATCATCCGTGCGGTGCAGGAGACCTACTGCGGCACCCTCGGCGTCGAATACATGTACCTCTCCAGCCGCATGGAGAAGCGCTGGATCCAGGAGCGGCTGGAGCCGGTGCGTTCCAGACCGAGCTATTCGACGGACGTCAAGCGGCATATCCTGGAAAGGCTGACCGCCGCGGAGGGCCTCGAGCGGTTTCTTCACACCCGATACGTCGGGCAGAAGCGCTTTTCGCTCGAAGGCGGCGAGACCATGATCCCGGTCCTCGACAACCTGCTGCAGCGCGCGGGCGAGGCGGGCGTGCAGGAACTCGTGCTCGGCATGGCCCACCGTGGCCGGCTCAACGTGCTGGTCAACACCCTGGGCAAGATGCCGAAGGATCTGTTTTCCGAATTCGAGGGCAAGCACGACGATGCACTGCTCGCCGGGGACGTGAAGTATCACCAGGGCTTCTCCTCCGACATCAATACCCCCGGAGGCCCGATGCACCTGACGCTCGCCTTCAATCCCTCGCATCTCGAGGTCGTCAATCCCGTGGTCGAAGGCTCGGTGCGTGCGCGCCAACACCGCCGCAAGGACCGCAAGGGCGAGCAGGTGCTGCCGGTGCTGATCCACGGCGACGCGTCGGTCGCCGGCCAGGGCGTGGTGATGGAGACGCTCAACCTGTCGCAGACGCGCGGCTACGGCACCGGGGGCACGGTGCACATCGTTCTGAACAACCAGATCGGCTTCACGACCTCCGACCCGCGCGACAGCCGCTCGAGCCTCTACTGCACCGACGTCATGAAGATGATCGAGGCGCCGATCTTCCACGTGAACGGCGACGACCCGGAGACCGCGGTCATGGCGATCGAGATCGCCCTTGATTACCGCACCAAGTTCAAGAAGGACGTGGTCGTGGACCTGGTGTGCTTCCGCAAGCTCGGCCACAACGAACAGGACGAGCCGATGGTCACCCAGCCCCTGATGTACAAAATCATCAACCGGCACCCGGGCACCCGCAAGCTCTACGCGGACAAGCTCCTCGCGCAGAGGGTGATCGGCGCCGAAGATGCCGACAAGATGGTCGCCGGCTATCGCCAGGCTCTCGATGCGGGCACCCACACCAACAAGACGATCCTGTCGAATTTCAAGCCGCCGTTCGCGGTGGACTGGACGCGTTACCGGAACACGAAGTGGAACGAGAACGACGACACCACGCTGCCGCTCGCCGAGCTGCAGATGCTAGCCGAGAAGCTGACGACCGTCCCTTCGAACTTCAAGCTCCACCCCCGCGTCGAGAAGATCATCGCCGACCGCCGCCTCATGGGGCAGGGGAAGATGCCGGTTGACTGGGGCATGGCGGAAAACCTCGCGTACGCCTCGCTCCTCAAGGACGGATTCGCGGTCCGCATTTCCGGGCAGGACAGCGGCCGCGGCACCTTCTTCCACCGTCACGCGGTGCTGCACGACCAGAACCGCGAGAAATGGGACTCCGGCAGCTATGTCCCGTTGAGCAATATCGCTCCCAACCAGGGCGATTTCGTCATCATCGACTCGGTGCTCTCCGAAGAAGCCGTGCTCGGGTTCGAGTACGGCTACTCGACCTCGGAGCCCAACGAGCTGGTGGTCTGGGAGGCGCAGTTCGGCGATTTTGCGAACGGCGCGCAGGTGGTGATCGACCAGTTCATCGCCGCGGGCGAGGTCAAATGGGGCCGCATCTGCGGCTTGGTGATGATGCTGCCGCACGGCTACGAAGGACAGGGGCCCGAGCATTCCTCCGGACGCCCCGAGCGTTATCTGCAGCTGTGCGCCGACAACAATATCCAGGTGTGCGTTCCGGCGACCCCGGTGCAGATGTTTTTTCTCCTGCGCCGGCAAATGATCCGGCCGTACCGCAAGCCGCTCGTCATCTTCACGCCCAAGAGCCTGCTGCGCCACAAGGAGTCGGTGTCGCCGCTTGCCGAATTCGCCGAGAGCAAGTTCAAACCGGTCAACGGCGAATGGGACGGGGATATCAAGCCGGAAAACGTCAAGCGCGTGATCGTCTGCAGCGGCAAGGTGTTTTTCGATCTGCGCGAGGGGCGCAAGGCGCGCTCGATCAAGGACACCGCCATTGTGCGTATCGCCCAGCTCTACCCCTTCCCGCACGACGAGTTTCAGGAGCAGATCGATCTCTACCGCAACGCGGCGGAGGTCCTCTGGTGCCAGGAGGAGCCGGCGAATCAGGGCGCGTGGTACTGGATTCAGCGCCACCTCCTGCGCCACATGCGCGAGAACCAGATTCTCGCCTATTCCACGCGGCCGTCCTCGGCCTCGCCCGCGGTGGGCTATGCTTCCCTGCACAACGAGCAGCAGAAGGAGCTGGTCGACGCGGCGTTCAGACCGGTGGCGGACAATCTGGTTCGCAGTGTTCAGGGCACCGGCAGGGCGGCGCGAAGCTAGGAATCGAGAAGGAAGAGCATGCTCATCGAAATCAAGGTGCCGCAGCTTTCGGAATCGGTTGCTGAAGCCACCTTGCTGGCGTGGCACAAGAAGGTCGGCGAGGCGGTCAAGCGCGACGAGAACTTGATCGACATCGAGACCGACAAGGTGGTCCTCGAGCTTCCCGCTCCCGCCGATGGCGTGCTCGCCAACATCATCAAGGGCGACGGCAGCACGGTGAAGGCGGACGAAGTCATCGCGACCCTCGACACCGAGGGGAAGGCGAGCGCCACCGCTCCTGCCGCAGTGCAAGCGCAGGCGCAGGCTGCGCCGGCGCCCGCCCCGGCGGCAAAACCGGCGCCGAGCTCAGCCCCCGCCATGCCGTCGGCGCGAAAGCTCGCCGAAGAGAAGGGCATCGACACTGGCTCGATTGCGGGCAGCGGGCGCGGCGGCCGCGTCACAAAGGCGGATGTCCTCGCGCCAGCGCCGAGGACATCCTTCCCCGCGGAAGCGGGGACCCAGCCGGTGGCGAAGCCTCCCTTGCCCCAGCCGCCCGCTCCGGTGAGCGTCGGGCAGATTCTCGGCAACCGCCCCGAGCAGCGCGTCCCGATGAGCCGCTTGCGGGCGCGCATCGCCGAGCGCCTGGTGCAGTCGCAGTCGACCGCCGCGATCCTCACCACGTTCAACGAAGTCAACATGCAGCCGGTGATGGAGCTGCGCAAAAAATATCAGGAGCGCTTCGAGAAGGAGCACGGCGTGCGCTTGGGCTTCATGTCCTTCTTCGTCAAGGCGGCGGTGCACGCGCTCAAGAAATACCCGATCGTCAATGCCTCTGTAGACGGCAACGACATCGTCTACCACGGCTACTTCGACATCGGCATCGCCGTGGGCAGCCCGCGCGGGCTGGTCGTTCCGATTCTGCGCGACGCGGACCAGCTGAGCTTCTCGGAAGTCGAGAAGAAAATCGCCGACTTCGGCAAGCGCGCGCAGGACGGCAAGCTCACGATCGAAGAGCTCACCGGCGGAACGTTCTCGATCTCGAACGGCGGCGTGTTCGGCTCGATGCTCTCCACCCCCATCATCAACCCGCCGCAATCGGCGATCCTGGGCGTGCACGCGACGCGCGAGCGGCCGGTGGCCGAGAACGGCCAGGTCGTGATCCGGCCGGTCAACTACCTCGCGCTCTCCTACGACCACCGCATCGTCGACGGCCGCGAAGCGGTGCTGTCGCTGGTGGCGATCAAGGAAGCACTCGAGGATCCGGCGCGGCTGTTGCTCGATCTTTAAAGACTGAATGTCCCAATCCTTTGACGTTGTCGTGATCGGCGGCGGGCCGGGCGGTTACGTCGCCGCGATCCGCGCGGCGCAGCTCGGCCTGAAGACCGCCTGCATCGACGACTGGAAGAGCGCGGACGGGAAGCCCGCCCTGGGCGGTACTTGCACCAACATCGGCTGCATCCCTTCCAAGGCGCTGCTGCAGTCCTCGGAGAATTTCGAGCAGGCGGGGCATGGCTTCGCCGAGCACGGCGTGCGCGTGAAAGGCCTGGAGCTCGACCTCGCCCAGATGCAGAAGCGCAAGGACAAGGTGGTCAAGGCGAGTAACGACGGCGTCGCCTATCTCTTCAAGAAGAACAAGGTCGCCTTCTTCCACGGCCGCGGGAGCTTCGTCAAAGCCAGGACCGACGGCTGCGAAATCGCCGTGGGCGGAGAGACGCTCTCGGCGCGCAACGTCATCATCGCCACCGGCTCGAGTCCCCGCGCTCTTTCGGGTGCGGCATTCGACGAGAAGCTGATCCTCAGCAACGACGGGGCGCTCGTCATTCCAGAGGTGCCGAAACGCCTCGGCGTCATCGGCGCCGGGGTCGTCGGCCTGGAGATGGGCAGCGTGTGGCGCAGGCTCGGGTCTGAGGTGATGATCCTCGAGGCGCTGCCGATTTTCTTGAGCGCTGCCG
>DATHHZ010000438.1:0-3121 GCA_035316965.1 Burkholderiales bacterium
AGATCGGAGAGCTTCCAGTCCGGCCCCTGCTCCAGCACCACGACCTTCTTGCCGGTCTTCGCCAGCACTGCGGCATAGACCGAGCCCGACGCACCCGCGCCGACAATGACGACATCGACTTTTTCGAGCTTGGCCATGTCACCACCTCTTCTCGGGCGCGATGTGCGCCATGTAAGGGATGCCGAGGGATTCGTAACCTTCCACCGTTCCGTAGACCACGTCGACGGCGTCGCTGCGCGTCACGAAGTAGACGAACGGCCCGGGCGGCCCTTGCCAGCCGTCGAGCTTCCCCTGGCGCATCAGGTCGACGAACTCGCGCTGCGAAAGGGTATTGAGCTGCGCGAAGCGACGCCCCTCGCGCGCCTCGCTCGCCCTGTCGATCGCTCCGATCGCGGCCCGGTAGAAATTCGCATAAGGTGGCTTGACGTTGAGGATGCGCGCCTCTAGCAGCGCCTCTTCGGGCGGAACCGAAAGCTGCTGATCGATGAAATGCGAAATGCCCGCCGCGCGGGCGCCGGGAACGAGCGTCTCGCCCAGTGCCTCCAGCGCCTCGGCCTCGTTGGCCTTCAGGAGGCGAAAGGGCACGCCCTGGGCACGCGCCTCGCGCGTGGTCAGGAGAATTGGGGCGCCGCCCACCGTGAACGCGAGCGCGCCGAGCGTTGCGCCGCGGATGAAGTCCCTTCGTTTCATCTCGTGCATGATGTCCTCCTCGACAAGTGCGGGCTGCTGCTCCGGGTGGAGTGCTGGGCTGCAACGGGATTCTAGGCCAACTCCAACTTCCAAATAAAGGGGTCCGGTCCGGACCTGTTTACGGCGAGCCGTTGAAGGTGCAACATGACCGCCTTCGGCCGCTCCGAATTCGAAGAAGTGGAGACGCGGCCGGCCTTTATCCGCGCCATCAGGGGGAGCTCATGAAATTCGTCGCATCGGCTGCAGCCGTTCTGTTCTTCTCCACCACCGCCGCGACCGCGCAGACGCTCGAGGACCTCAAGAACGACGGGAAGAACACCGACAACATCCTCACCTACGGCATGGGCTATCACCAGCAGCGCTACAGCCCGCTCAGGCAGATCGACAAGAACACCGTCAGGCGCCTGGTGCCGGTGTGGAACCTGAGCCTCGACAACAATTGGGGCGAGCAGGGGCAGCCGATCGTCTATGACGGCGTGATGTACGTCACCAACGCCAAGGCGACGGTCGCGATCGACGCCGCCACCGGCAAGCAGATTTGGAAGCACACGCTCGAGTGGCCGCCCGAGACGCCGCGCGTCGTGTGCTGCGGCGTATCGAACAAGGGTGCGGCGATCTACAACGGCAAGGTCTACCGCACTACGCTGGACGCTCACGTGATCGCGCTCGACGCGAAGAACGGCAAGGAGGTGTGGAAGTCGAAGGTCGCCGAATGGAAGGACGGTTTTTCGCTCACCGTCGCACCCCTGGTCGCGAACGGCGTGCTGATCACCGGCATTTCGGGCGCCGAGTTCGGGGTGCGCGGTTTCATCGACGGCTGGGACCCGGAGACCGGCAAGCAGTTGTGGCGCCATTACACCATCCCCGCGCGCGGGGAAAAGGGCAACGAGACCTGGCCGCAGGACAACAATGCCTGGGAGACGGGAGGCGGCTCGGCCTGGATCACCGGGTCCTACGACCCGGAGCTCGATCTCATGTACTGGGGCACCGGCAACCCGGCGCCCTGGGCCTCGCAGAGCCGGCCGGGCGACAACCTGTATACCTCTTCGGTGCTGGCGATGCGGCCCAGGACCGGCGAGGTCGCCTGGTACTACCAGTTCACGCCGAACGACGCCTATGACTACGACGCGTGCTGGGAGCTGATCCTCGCCGACCTCAACGTGCAGGGCCGGCCGCGCAAAGTGGCGATGCAGCTCAACCGCAACGGCTTTCTCTATGTGCTCGACCGCACCAACGGAGCGCTGATCTCCGCGAAAGCGTACGGAAAGGTGAACTGGGCGAGCCATGTCGACATGAAGACCGGGCGCCCGGTCGAGACCGAGATTGCGAAGAGCATTCGCGAGGCTAAGGCCACCGAGCACTGGCCGTCGACGCGCGGCGCGAAGAACTGGGAGCACGCCGCGTTCAATCCGCAGACCGGCCTCCTCTACGCCAACACGCTGCACGAGGGCCGCATGTACAAGCACCTCGAGATCAAGCCGCACGTCGTCGGCCAGCGCTACATGTACATCGAAAACCTGCCCCTGCCGCGCGCGGCCGGCGAGCCGGTCGGCCATATCGAGGCCATCGACCCGCTCACCGCGGAGAAAAAGTGGCGCGTGCCGCTCGCGGATTTCCAGATCTGGTCGGCGATGCTCGCGACCGGCGGCGGATTGCTGTTCACCGGCAAGGAAACCGGCGAATTCATCGCCGTCGACGCCGACACCGGCAAGCAGCTGTGGCAGTTCCAGACGGGCTCCGGCATCAACGCCATGCCGGTGACCTTCACGCAAAAGGGCCGGCAGTACGTCACCGTGCTCTCCGGGATCGGCGGGCTGTACTGGAACATCGCGCGCGAGCAGCTCAAGGACAAGGTGCCGCCGGGGGGCTCGGTCTGGACCTTTGCGCTGATGCCGAACTGAAGCCGTGCACCCGGGTTTCGCCATAGCGTCGCTCGGCGTCGCTGCGTTGGCCTGCGCTCCGGCTGCGGCCCAAAGCCCGCAAGCGCGGAATTTTGCGCCGGAGCAGCTAAAGACCGGCGCGGAAATCTATGCGCGCAACTGCTCTCCATGCCATGGCGCGCGCATGCTCGACCCGCAGGGTGCTTCCGACTTGAGGAAATTCCCGCGAGGCGAGCGCGAGCGCTTCATCAGTTCGGTGACGCGCGGCAAGAATCAGATGCCGCCCTGGGGGGGCCTGCTGAAGCCGGAAGACATCGCGGCCCTGTGGGCTTACGTGGTCGCGGGCGAGAAAAGCTGAAAGAGTTCTTCACGAGGGCAGCATGCGGCGCAGTACCCCGTGGCGCGGGAAGATCAGGTGCTTCGCGGCGGCCAAGACGTGGAGGGCGATCAAGCTCACGAAGACGTAGGAGGTCCCGACGTGCAGGCCGTTGAAAAAAGCGTAGATGTCGCGGTCGTCCACGCCCCACGGCGGAAGAAGCACGGCGTTGAAG
>DATHHZ010000439.1:0-3024 GCA_035316965.1 Burkholderiales bacterium
GCGCACGGGCTTGCCCGGATAGCTTGGCGCAGAAACCTGAGGAAAACCCGGCGCTGCTAGAATCGCGAGCGTGATTGCCGTGACAGCCTGGAGACTGCGTATCATTTACGCATCATGATAGCGCCGCGCGCAGGCAAGCAGAGGGACACGGAGATGAAACGCGACGTCGCCGAGATCGGTAAGCCCCACAGTCTGCCCCGCGAGCGCGTGAGCGCGGAGGAATGGCAGCTGCGCTGCGAGCTCGCCGCCGCCCACCGCCTGGTCGCGCACTTCGTCTTCGTCGACATGACCTACAACCACATCTCGGTCCGCCTGCCCGCCGAGCCCGATCATTTTCTGGTGAAGGCGGACAACGTCTTCATGGAACAGGTCACCGCCTCGAACCTCGTCAAGTACGACCTCCATGGCCGTCAGGTGACGGAGTCCGGCTACAAGGCGAGCCCGGCCGCGACCAACCTGCACGCCGCGGTGCTCAAGGCGCGCCCCGACATCGTCGCCGCGGTGCACACGCACTCCCCCGCGAACCTCGCGGTGTCCGCGCAGAAAGGCGGCCTGCGGCCCATCACGCAGCAGGCGATGCGCTTCTACAACCGCATCGCGTATTACCCGAACGAGGTGGACGACACCACCCCCGAGGGCACGGCGCAGCTCGCGCGCGCGCTCGGCGACAAGTGGACCATGATTCTCGAGAACCACGGCGCGCTGGTGTGCGGCACCTCGCTCGCCGAGGCCTACATCTACCATCACTTCTTCGAGCTCGCCTGCCGCGCGCAGGTCGGCGCGCTCTCGGGCGGCGCCGAGATCATCACGCCCCCGCCGGAAGTGTGCGAGGAGCGCGCCAAGAAATTCGGGCGTATCGGCCAGTACAACCACCAGAGCCGAGATTGGGTGGCGGGCATGGCGCTCGCGGAAAAGCTCTTCCCCGATCACAAGGAGTAGCCGTCATGGCAACGAAAAGGAATGGCAGGTTCGACGTCGGCGGCGTGCTGCTCGCGCAGCCATTCAAGATCCGGCGCCTCGGACACTTCGGCCTGAACGTCCCCGACCCCGCGGCCTGCCTCGACTTCTACTGCGAGGGGCTGGGCTTCCGCATCTCCGATCCGCTCGACATCGCCGAGCACCATCCGAAACGCGACGAGCTGAAGAAGCTCGGCGACACCAACATGTATTTCCTGCGTCACGGCACCGACCATCATTCCTTCGTCCTGTGCAACGGCAAGATCTACAACGCCGCAGGCCGCGGCGGCGACATTCCTGCCGACGTCACCGTGAACCAGATGACCTGGCAGGTTTCGAGCTTGGCGGAAATCTCGCACGCGATCGACTGGTTCAGTTCGAAGGGCGTGCGCATCAGCCGCGCCGGCCGCGACATGCCCGGCTCGAACTGGCACTGCTATCCCTACGATATCGAGGGGCACCGCAACGAGCTCTACTACGGCATGGAGCAGATCGGCTGGACGGGGCTTTCCAAGCCGAAGGCGATGCACGAGCGCGGCTTCCGCGAGCGGCCGCCCTTGCCGCAGATTCCCGAATACGAGGAAGTGAAGCAGAGCGCGGCGAAGGGCGTCGATTTCAATTCGGGCTTTCGCCATCCGGAAACGATGCCGGCGAAGTACGACGTCGACGGCATCATGCTGCCGCGACCGTTCAAGATCGTGCGCCACGGCCCGATCCGTCTTTTCTGCCGCGACATGCGCAGGATGGAGGCCTTCTACACCGAAGTCATGGGCTTCACGCGCACCGAGGCGATCGGCTGGAAAGGCCATCGCTGCGTGTTCCTCCGTTGCGGCACCGAGCACCATTCGCTCGCGCTCTATCCGATCGCGCTGCGGCAAAAGCTCGGGCTCTCGTCCCATACGACAGTGATGAGCTTCGGCGTGCAAATCGCGACCTACAAGCAGCTGCGCGCGGCGATCGAATTCCTCAAGGGGCGCGGCTGCTAGCTCGTCGAGATCCCGGGCGCGCTCTCTCCGGGCATCGACTACAGCGCCCACGTGCTCGACCCTGCCGGGCACGCGATCCAGCTGTACTACTACATGGAGCAGATCGGATGGGACGGACGCCCGCGCCTCGGAAGAAGGCGGACGCCCGAGCGCGTCGCCGACTGGCCGAAAGCGGTCGAACCGAAGTCCGATACGTATACAGGCGAGCCCTACCTGGGGCCGTGGGGATGACGCCCTAGAAGAACGCGTGCCACTGCAGGAAGAGCTCGGTCGCGTTCTGCGCGTTGTTCTGCGGAATGCCGTTGCTCTTGCGTGCGCCCAGGCGGAACTGCGTGAACTGGAACGGCACGTATTCCCACACCGCGCTGTAGCGCTCGCGCTGGTCCTCCTTCACGTCGGCGTTGGGATCGTAGTACTCGTAGGTGAGCTTCAGGTTGTGGCCCTTGGCCGCCTCGTAATTGCCTTCGACGAGCGTCGCCCATTGTTTCATCCGCCCGGTCGGGGTTCCGTCGTCGGTGATGTACACGCCCGAAGCGAGCCAGCTGATCCTGCCGGTGCGCAGCCCCGCGAACATGCTCTGCATGCGGCGGTCGGCCGCGCCGTTGAAGTTGGTGCTCACGCTCGCGCCCACGCGCCAGGCGGGCTGCACGTAGCTCGCGAGCGAGCTGAACTGCTTTCCGCGGTTGGTCTCCGTGCCCCCGCCCGCGCCGTTCGTGACCGAAACGTTGACCGACCACGACCCGAGCTCAAGGCCCCCTTCGACGCCGTCGTCGGATGAATTGAAGCTCGTGCCCGTCACCTGGCGGATGAAGGCGGTGTCGTCCTCGATGCGCAGCCCGAACGGAACGAACATCCGCCCTGCCTTTACGTACACACTCCGGTTCGCGAACCAGAGCATCGCGTAGGTCTCGCGATTGGTCGCGGAGCCGGGGGCGACGCGCTCATCGAGGTATATCGTGAGGCGGTCCACGATCGGCTTCACCTCGAGGTAGAGCTGCGCGCGCGTGGGGTCGAACGCGACGGTGCTGGGACTGTTGGGTACCCGCGTGCCCGAGAGATTGGCGCGCAGGTCGCTGCCGAT
>DATHHZ010000440.1:0-2763 GCA_035316965.1 Burkholderiales bacterium
CCCGCCGCGCAAAGAATTGCAGCGGCGGAAAATCTGGTGATGGCGTTCATGAGCCCCCCCGGTCCTATTTGAGAATTCCCGCCTCACGCATATAGCGCAGCACGCCGGGATGGATCAGGTCCTGCCTGGGCGCGGCGGCGAGCGTGTTGGCGAGCGTGGATTCCTTTGCCTGCTCGAGCTTCGCGCCGAGCGCCGCTTCGCCCTTGTGCAGTGCGCGCGCGAGCTTGTACGCGGCCTCATCGGGCAGCCCGGGGCGCGCGAGCACCAGCGACCAGGAACCGAGCGCCGCGACCGGCGCGCTCTGGCCGGCATAGCTTCCGGCGGGCAGCGTGATCGGCTTGATGAACGGATATTTCGCGAGAATGCGCTTCATGCCCTCGGCGTCAGGCGTAATGAAGCGCGCACCCGACGGCCCATTCGATATCGCGACGAACCCCGGCCAGCCGACCCCTCCGCCCCACTGCGCCGCAGCGCGGCCGTCGAGCACCATCTTCGGACCGTCGCCCGCGCTCGCCGAATAGATCGGCGAGAAGTCCTTGTCGATGTCCATCCCCAAGGCGTCGAACACGTAGCGCGCGAGCACCACGAACCCCGAGCCGCTCGCGCCCCAGGCGATAGGCTTGCCCTTCAGGTCGGCGATGGTGCGGTACGGGCTGTCCCCGCGCACCATGAACATGCCCGAGTTCGGGTACATCGCGTTGATGATCTTCAGGTTCGCGGGCGGGCGGCCGATGCCGGTGAGCGCCTCGTAGGTCACTTCTCCCGTCAACAGGCCGATGTCGATTTTGCCCTCGGCGAGGAGCGGCGCGTTCTCGGTGCTGCCCTTGGTGCTGCGCTGCTCGACCGTGAGCGTCGCGTCCGCTTGGTTGAGCGCGGCCGAATACGCCGCGCCGTAGATCTGGAAGCCGCCGCCAGCGGTGGCCGTGCCGAGCACGACGGTGGTGTTTTGCTGCGCCACAGCAGCGCTCATTGCCGCCATTGCGAGGACGAGGATTGCCGCAGCGACGGGCGCGCGCGGCCCGCCTTCACGCGTGTGCCTTCTCATGTTTGTCGTCTCCCATTTTTCCCACGCGCGTCGATTCGCGCGCCGCGTTACTGTATCACGCGCGTGCAGACACACGTCCGTACGCGGGCCCGCGGCGATCAGGGAGCGGCGAAGATTTTCCCGGCGCTCAGTCCGCGCGCGCGCCGGATGACTGGATCACGCGGGCCCACTTCGCCGCTTCCTCCCGCATGAAGGTCCTCAACTCCTCCGGAGAGCTTCCGACCGGCCGCGCGCCCTGGGCGACGAGAGTATTGCGCATCTCGGGCGCGGCGACCGTCCCCACCAGCGTGCGGTGCAGCCGGGAAACGATTTCGCGGGGCGTGCCGGCGGGCGCGACCACGGCATGCCAGGACGCGCCAAGCACGCCGGGGAGCCCCACTTCGGGCGTCGTCGGGATGTCGGGCAGCAGCGGCGAGCGCAAGGTCGCGGTGATCACCAACGCCTTCAAGCGCCCGGATTTCACGTGCGGCAGGAACGCGGGGATGGTATTGAAAGCGATCTGCACCTTGCCCGACATCATCTCGGGCAGCGCCTGCGCGACTCCCTTGTAGGGAACGTGCACGATCTGTATGGCCGCTTCGCTCTTGAAGAGCTCGCCGATCAGATGCAGACCGGACCCGACGCCGGTCGAGCCGAAATTGATCTCACCGGGATGCGCGCGGGCATAGGCCAGGAGCTCGACCATGGAATTCGCCGGCAATACCGGGCTCGCAAACAGTACGAAAGGCAGGATCGCGACGAGCGACACCGGCTCGAAATCCTTGGCGACGTCGTAGCCGAGCTTCTTGTAGAGACCGGGGCCGATGGCGAGCGGACCGACGTTGCCCCACAGGAGCGTGTAGCCGTCGGGCGCGGATTTGGCGACGGCTTCGCTGCCGATCGTCCCGCCCGCGCCGCCGCGGTTGTCCACCAGAATCTGCTGGCCGAGAGCGGTTGACCACGACTGGGCGACTAAACGCGCGGTCGCATCCACCGATTCGCCAGCGGGAAAGGGCACAACGAGCCGGATCGGCTTCGCCGGATACTGCGCAAAGGCACCGGTTCCCAAGGCGAGCAGCAGTGCCAAGCAAAAGACTTCCCCTCCTTTCTTAAGGAGGGGTGCCTGCGAAGCAGGCGGGGAGGTCCGCAGCCCGCCACCACCCCCCGCCTCCGGCGTACCCGCCCCGGCCAGCCGCGTTGCACCGCGGCTGGCGTTCGCAGGCGGCAAACGTGCGCAGGCACGTTTGCCGAATTCCCTGCTCACCCTCCCAGGGGAGGAGGGGAAAAGTCTCGCAGTGCTCACGTTCCGTCCCCGATTACGAAATATTTCCAGCGATCCAGTCGGCAATATAACTGATCCCCAGGGGCCGGTTGTCGACCTGGCAGTGTTCGGCCCCGCCCTCCTCGGCCGTGAAGATCTTGAGCGTTTTCCTCCTGGTCGTGAGCGCCGCGTGGAGCTTGTGCGCCGCTTCGACCGGCACGACGCGGTCGTTCGCACCGTGCGTGATCAGCACGGGGCAGGTTATTTTATCCGCGACGCCTGCCAAGGAGAATTCCTTCGCGCGCTCGAGCGCCGCCTCCGAGTCGTTCAATCCAAGTATCCATTGGAACTGGAAATTCGACTGCGCGCTTTTCTTCGGGTCGACCTTCAACTGCTCCTTGATCTTCGATTGCCACGCGTGCAGGTCCCAGTGCAGCGCGCCCAGACATACGCAGGCTGCATAGCGGCGCTCGAAGGC
>DATHHZ010000441.1:0-2827 GCA_035316965.1 Burkholderiales bacterium
CTCCGCTCTTGCGCCTGCGTACGCTCGACGAAGCTCAGGAACCGCGGCAGACCGAAAGCGTTGCCGAGGAGATGGCCGGATAGCGTCGTGCCGCGGCTAGGCCGCCGCGCCGGCCAGCGTGATTACGCGACTGTGGGACGAGACGTGCTGGACCAGAAATTCCATCTGGTCCGCGAGAATCTTCCGATTGGTGAGGATCAGGTACTCCGCCTTGTTCGGCACATAGGGTGCGTAGAGAAGCTCCAGTCCCGATTCTTCCGGCACGCGGTTGCGCTTGACTCCGTTGCAGGCACGGCACGCCGTGACCACGTTCATCCACGTGTCGGTGCCGCCGCGAGATACCGGCCGGATATGGTCCCGCGTCAGCCGCAGAAAGCTGAACCCCCCTCCGCAATACGCGCAGATATGGCGGTCGCGGCGAAACAGCTCGCGGTTGTTGAGCGGAGGCACCTGATTGAAGCCCTTCATCGCCATCGCCTTGCCCTTGATCGCGATGATCGAACGCGCGGTGATGCTGGAGCGCCTGCCCGTCGCCCGGGAGATACCGCCATGGAAAACGAACTCCTGTTCGCCGAGCGTCCAGGCGACCAGGTTCTTTGCGTAGTAAAAACACGCCTGTTGCCAGTTGACCCAGCGGTGAGGCACCCCATGATTATCCAGGGTCAGAATCAGCGGAATTTCGCCCGCCATGCTATGTCTCCGACTCTCTGTTGCGGCTCAAAACTCTTGCCCAAACAATCGTCTGCAGCGGATTGTGCCGGAAAATCACAAGAGGCGCCACACCCTCTTTACGCCGCCTTGGTCGGGAGTTCGCCAAGTTCCGCCCTGTAGGCCTCTTCCATCCGCGGCTTGAGATCGTGCTTGGCGAGCGCCTCCGCAAACAACTTGCGAATCGCCGGCTGCTCGTCCGCGTAGTCGATCTGGTCGCCGCCGAGCCGCCTGCTGATCCAGGCCTTGGGCACACCTTGTTGATTGCGAATCGAAGTGGCTTCGTGCTTGAAGGCGAGGTAGCGCGCCGGCGCCGTGCCCGTGTTGAAATGCTGATGGAACCACATGTTCGGCGGCACGATCATCGATCCGGCCTGCCATTCGTAACGGCGCGGCTCGCCGCCTTCGGGCCACATGAGGCTGTAGCCTTCCCCGGAGAGCACGATCACGTGCGCGCCCGGGCCGTGCGCGTGTCCTTTTTTGTACGTGCCCACGGGGAACTGGGAAATATGGCTGTTCATCGATCCGCGCGCCATGTTGAAGCGGATGTGCCCCCCGCCGGCGCCGCGCTCCCTCGCCGAGATGAGCGGCAGATTGACGGCGTCGGCGACGAAATTCGTCTCCAGTAGCAAGCCCTTTTGCTCGCCCTTGCTGCTGAAGTAATCCGGCTCGCCGGAAAAACGGCTCTCGAAATCGTATTTCGTGTTGAACACGAATTCGATGTCTTCGTAAAGGTTGATGACCGCAGGCCCGTTGGTCACCGCCACGTAGCGCGCGGGCTCCCTGCCCGACCCGTTGAAATGCTGGTGCCAGGTGTTGAGCGGGATGGCGAAGAGCGACCCGGTCTTCCACTCGAAGGTGATACGCTGGCCCGCATCGTTCCAAACGGTGCTGGACCCGCGTCCGCTCAGCACGTGGATCATCTCCTCGAACAGCTGCCGCTGCGGCGCAAGCTTCCCCCCGGCGGGAATCTCGCATACATAGCAATCGTTCGATGTCCGCGAAGCGTCGTGATTCAGATAGACGCCGGCGCCTCCGCGCCTTGCCCACGGTTTCAGCTCGACCGTATGCAGGTTCGGGACATAGTGCGCACCGATGATTTCCAGGCCCTCGCCGCGCACCCAGCGCGTATACGGCGTTTCTCTTTCAGTGGCGAATTTCTTTGCAAATTCTTCCGAGACTATCGCGTTTTTGGCCATGTCAGGCGGGCTCCCCGACCTTTCCTTTGAGGTATTTCTCGACGAGCTCGGCGGTGAGCACGATCTTGGCGTCGTACTCGGGAGCGTCCTCGAGCTGCTCCAGGTCGTTCAGCCCGCAGTACTTGTAGATCCGGTTGATCGCCGAGACGAGCCGCACCGGCTTGTCCGATGCTGCGTTGAAATGCTGGTGGATCGTGTTGGGCGGGATGTAGATCACGTCCCCCGCCTCCCACTCCCAGCGCTTCACCTGCGCCTGTGGCGTCCAGTGATACGTGTCGGTGATCTCGACGTCGCAGTCCTGGTGCAGGTCGTAGCCCCGGCCTTCCACCACGTACAGGCATTCCTCGGCGAGGTGCCGGTGCCTGCCCGAGCGGCTGCCCGGCGGGATGATCTGCATGTAGGCATCCACCGTCTCCATGCGCGTGTTCATCTGCTCGTTCAGCAGGTGCTTCAGCAGCCCCTGGCGCGACATCTCCCAGGGCATGTCCTCCGGGTGCAGGATTTTCCTGCGCTTCGCGTTCCTCGCGGGCGCCTGCATCGCATTGTCGAGCAGGCTCTGATACAGCTTCTGGTGCGCGCTGCCGCGCATCCAGGCTTTCGATTCACCCCAGGCCATGTGCGACTCCTTTCGCCTTCACTAATGGTTGTAGTTTTCCTCGAAGTGCCGCGGGACGAAGCCCGCGCCCTCGGGCGTCGCTTCCTTCGGCCGCGGGATGACGGTCTGCTGGAACATCAGGTTCATGAACAGGACCATCGGCTTGGGCTTCATGACGAGCGCGCGTGCGGGTTTCACCGGATCGGCATTGAAGTGCTGATGCACGCAGTTCATGTGGACGATCGCGACATCTCCCAGGGCATGTCCTCCGGGTGCAGGATTTTCCTGCGCTTCGCGTTCCTCGCGGGCGCCTGCATCGCATTGT
>DATHHZ010000442.1:0-2185 GCA_035316965.1 Burkholderiales bacterium
GACCAGATTCTTTCAGTCACCGGCTTGAAGCGCGTGCAAGTCGCCGGCGATGAGGCCGGCGCGCGGTCGGGCATCGGCACCGTCGGTTGATTGTTCGACCACAACGAGTGTGGTCAGGAGGTTTTCCTAAATGGTCAATTCAAAAGCTGTCACGACCGCCGACGAGATCGAACGCGCTAACGCGACCGGCCTGAACCCAGTCGTATTCATCCACGGGCTCTGGCTGCTGCCGAGCAGCTGGGACCGATGGGCCAGAGTCTTCGAGCAGGCCGGCTACACGGCATTGACACCGGGATGGCCGGACGATCCCGAAACGGTGGCAGAGGCGAAAGCGCATCCGGAGGTATTTGCCCACAAAACGGTAGGACAGGTGGCCGACCACTATGCCCAGGTGATCGGCCAGTTGAAGAAGAAGCCGGCTGTCATCGGACACTCCTTCGGGGGGCTGCTCACTCAGATTGTCGCCGGGCGCGGCCTGTCGGCCGCATCGGTGGCGATCGACCCGGCGCCCTTCCGCGGCGTGCTGCCGCTGCCCTTCTCAGCGCTCAAGTCGGCGTCGCCAGTGCTTGGCAACCCTGCCAATCGCAACCGCGCCATCCCGCTTACGTACGACCAGTTCCGCTACGCCTTCGCGAACGCGGTCAGCGAAAACGAGGCCAAGGAGCTTTACGAGACATTCGCAGTCCCGGCATCCGGAGCGCCTATTTTCCAGGCGGCGGCAGCAAACCTCAACCCGTGGACCGAGGCGAAGGTCGACACCAAGAACCCCGACCGCGGGCCGCTTCTGATCATCTCCGGCCAGAAAGACAACACTGTCCCCTGGGCGATCGCGAACGCCTCGTTCAAAAAGCAGACGCGCAACAGCGGGGTCACGGAAATCGTCGAAATGCCTAATCGCGGACATGCGCTCGTCATCGACAGCGGGTGGCGCGAAGTGGCGGACAAAGCCCTCGCATTCGTCCAGCGCTTCGTCCGCTAACGATCGTCGGAAAGGATCGCCAGTTCGATCTGGCCGAGGTGCGCGGGGTCGGCGAGCATCTCGATCTGGACGATCTTCTCGCCTTCGATCGTGAAGGCGAATACGACGCGCGGCCGTCCGCCGGGCGCCCACACTGCGCCAGCCGCTCCGTTCACCAGCGCCGGCTGTGCGGTCCGCGCACGTCCTGAGAATGTGGCGGCCACGTCGGCCGCGCCGAGGACCTCAGCCGCCGAGCCCATTCGCACGGCTGCCGGGTCTGCACGGAGCACAACATCTGGGTCGAGCAGCGCCAGCAGCGCGTCGAAGTCACCTCCGCGCGCGGCGGCGAGGAAGGCGTCGACAACCTTCCGCCGGCGGGTGTGATCGGCGTCGGGGGCCGCGCTCGCTCCCTGCACCCGCCGGCGGGCTCGGCTCGCGAGCTGCCTCGCGGCGGCCGGGGAGCGCTTAACGATAGGGGCGATCTCGTCGAAAGGCATCGCGAACATGTCGTGCAAGACGAACGCGAGCCGCTCCGCCGGGGCCAGCGTTTCCAGCACCACCAGCAGCGCGAGACCAACTGAGTCGGCGAGCATCGCCTCGTGCTCGGGGTTCGCGTTCGGGTCCGTCAAGTGCGCGCCCAGCGGCTCCTCGCGCCGCGACTTGCGAGAACGCAGCATGTCCAGGCATACCCGCGCGATGACGGTCGTCAGCCATGCGTTGAGGTTCTCGACGCCGGCATCGCCGGAACGGCTGAGGCGCAGCCAGGCCTCCTGCACAGCGTCGTCGGCCTCGCTGAGCGACCCGAGCATCCGGTAGGCCACGGCCCTCAGGTGGGCTCGGTTGGCCTCGAACCGGTCCGCCAGCACTTCATGTTCTCCCATCTGTCACATTCTCCCTGCGGGTTCCGTCATAGGCAGTGACGATCGAAATTCAACAGATGTGACGAGGAGATGAAGATGAGCCAGTACTACTTGAGCCCGTACATCAACTTCCAGGGCCGGGCCCGCGAAGGGATGGAGTTTTACCACAGGGTGTTCGGCGGCAGTTTCGATTTGCAGACCATGGACGCCAAGGGCGCCATAAAGCCTGCCGGCCCCGGGGATAGGATCGTGCACGCCTCGCTCGAAGCAGACGGCGCTCGCATCCTGGGTACGGATGGACACCCCGACTTCCCGGCCGAGGTCGGCGAAAACGTCGCCCTCGCCGTGGGCGGCACGGATAAAGACC
>DATHHZ010000443.1:0-2450 GCA_035316965.1 Burkholderiales bacterium
CTCGGCGCCGGACACTCTGGTGATGAAGGTTGCGGCCGCCAAGATGAACGGCTCGGCCGTCGCCCTGTTCGCGCGCGCGATCCTGTGCAACTGGCTCGTGTGCCTCGCGATCTGGATGTCGGCGCGCGTCGACTCGGATTCGGCGAAGTGCATCGTGATTTTCTGGTGTCTGTTTGCCTTTATCGCAAACGGCTTCGAGCACAGCGTCGCCAACATGACCCTGCTCGGGCTGGCGCTCGTCGGAAATCATCCCGAAACCGTTTCGATCGCGGGCTTCGCCTGGAATCTCGCCTGGGTCACGCTCGGCAACATCGTCGGCGGCGCAATCTTCGTCGCCGGCGCCTATTACGTCTCAACGCACGGCTTTCCGCAAACGACACGCGCGAGCGGCGCGGTCACGGCGCCGACCGACGAGAAACGGAGCAGCCAAGCGGATGCAGCCTGATGCAGTGAGCGCCGATTTCACCGCGGAGCAGAAGCAATATCTGGAAGGTCTCGGTCGAGGCCTTGCAGTCGCGCGTGCAACGCAGCCCGCAGGAGCCCCGGCTGAACCCACAGGGCCGGAGCGCATTCATTTCGCGGCGCAGAACCGCGCGCTCGCCGCGGGAGGAAAGCTTTCCAAGGAAGAGGAAGCGAAACGCGCGAAGCACCCGTTCGACATGTGGGACGAGATCGCAGCGAGCGCCGCGAAGGGCGAATTCCCGAAGGGCACCGACGTCTTCCTGTACAAATTCCACGGCTTGTTCTACGTGGCGCCCGCGCAAAACGCCTTCATGTGCCGGCTGCGCAACCCCAACGGCATCATCGACGCCCGCAAATTTCGCGCCGTCGCTGCCATCGCAGAGGATTTCGGCGGCGGCTACGCGCACGTCACGACGCGCGCCAACCTGCAGATACGCGAGATCGCGCCGCAGAACGCTCTGCGGGTGCTCGAGGGGATCGCCGACGCGGGCCTGACTTCACGCGGCGCAGGCGCGGACAACATCCGCAACATTACCGGCAACCCGACCGCTGGCGTCGATCCGCAGGAGCTCATCGACACGCGACCGCTCGGGCTCGCGCTTTATCACACGATACTCAACCACCGCGAGCTCTACGGACTGCCGCGCAAGTTCAACATCGCCTTCGACGGCGGCGGCGCGGTCGCCTCGCTTGAGGACACGAACGACATCGGCTTCAGCGCCGTTCGCGTCGCATCGGGCAAGAGCGTCCCGGAGGGCGTGTACTTCCGCGTCGCGGTCGGCGGTGTCACCGGACACGGCGATTTCGCCCGCGACCTCGGCGTCGTCATCGCGCCGGAGCTGTGCGTGCCGGTGGCCGTGGCGATCGTGCGCGTCTTCATCGACGAGGGCGACCGCACCGACCGCAAGCGCGCGCGCCTCAAGTACGTGCTCGATCGCATGGGCCTCGCGCAGTTTCTCGCGGAAATGGAAAAGCGCCTGCCGAGGCCGCTTGCGCGGCTGCCGCTTGCCGAGTGCGAGCCGCGCCTGCCGCTCGCGCGCGGAGCGCACGTCGGCTTCCATCCGCAGAAGCAGCCCGGACGCGTGTATTGCGGCGTGGGGCTGCCCGTCGGAAAGATGACCGTGGCGCAGATGGGCGGCGTTGCCGATATCGCCGAGCGCTTCGGCAGCGGCACGATTCGCCTGACCGCGTGGCAGAACCTGATCGTCTCGGATATAGCCGAGGACGCGCGGGACACCGTGACCGCGGCGCTCGCCGGGATCGGGTTGAGCGCAGACGCTTTGCCGGTCCGTGCAGGCCTCGTCGCTTGCACCGGAAACACCGGCTGCAAGTTTTCCCTGAGCGATACCAAACGCCACGGATTGGCGATCGCCGAATATCTGGACTCGCGTTTGAGCCTCGATACGCCGCTCAACATCCACCTGACCGGCTGCCCGAATTCCTGCGCCCAGCACAAGATCGGCGACATCGGGCTCCTTGCCGCAAAGGTCGCAGCGGGCGAGTCGGAGGTCGAGGGCTATCACCTGTACGCGGGCGGCGGCTTCGGCGAGCGGCGCGGGCTGGGGCGCGAGGTCCTGCGCGACATCCCCGCCGACGAAGTGCCGATCGTGCTCGAGCGGCTGCTGCGGGCGTATCTCGAAGCGCGCGCCTCGAAGGAAGAAACTTTCCAGGCATTCGCGAAGCGCAACACTCCTGAAGCGCTGCGCGCGCTTGCGCAGGCTCGCGTTCCCGAGGTCACGTAAATGCAGGTTTTCCTGCCCGACAACGCCCCCTTTACCGAGGCGCAGCGCGCGTGGCTGAACGGATTTGTCGCCGGACTCTTCGGTGCCGAGCGTGCCTTGGCGACGCCGGATGCGCAAATTCCGGTGCCTGCGGCTGCGCTGCAAGGCGAAGATTTCCCGTGGCACGACCCGACGCTTGCACTCGACGAGCGCATGAAGCTCGCCGCGAACCGTCCGTTCGAGCGCCGGCTGATGGCGGCGATGGGA
>DATHHZ010000444.1:0-2610 GCA_035316965.1 Burkholderiales bacterium
GCTCGACTGCCCGATCTGCGATCAGGGCGGGGAATGCCAGCTCCAGGACCTCGCGGTCGGCTATGGCAAGAGCGCCTCGCGCTACACCGAAGAGAAACGCGTGGTGCTGAACAAGAATCTGGGCCCGCTCATCTCGACCGACATGACGCGCTGCATCCACTGCACTCGCTGCGTGCGCTTCGGACAGGAGCTCGCCGGCGTCATGGAACTGGGCATGATCGGCAGGGGCGAGCACGCGGAGATCCTCGCCTTCGTCGGGAAAACGGTGGACTCGGAGCTCTCGGGCAACATGATCGATCTGTGCCCGGTGGGCGCGCTCACCTCGAAGCCGTTTCGCTACACGGCGCGCAACTGGGAGCTCTCGGGGCGCAAGTCCGTCAGCCCGCACGACAGCCTGGGCTCGAACCTCATCGTGCAGGTCAAGCAGAACCGCGTGATGCGGGTGCTGCCGCTCGAGAGCGAGGAGCTGAACGAGTGCTGGCTCTCAGACAGGGACCGTTTTTCCTACGAGGGTCTCAACTCCGAGGAGCGCCTCCAGCGGCCGATGTTGAAGGAGGGCGGACACTGGCGGGAGGTCGATTGGCAGGCGGCGCTCGAGCACGTTGCGAGAACCCTCTCGGAAATCCGCTTCAAGTACGATCCGCAGGAAATCGGCGCGCTCGCCAGCCCCCATTCCACCCTCGAGGAGATGGCGCTGCTCGCGAAGCTCGTGCGCGCGATGGGGAGCGACAGCGTCGATTTCCGCCTGCGCCAGTCGGACTTTTCCGCAGACGGCAAGCGCGCCGGAGTTCCCTGGCTCGGGATGAAGCTCGCGGAGCTCGGGGCATTGGACCGCGTGCTCGTGGTCGGCTCGTTCCTGCGCAAGGATCACCCGCTGGTCGCTTCACGTCTGCGGCAGATCGCCAAACGCAAATCCCAGATCAACGTCCTTCACTGCGCCGACGACGATCTCCTGATGCCCGTGGCCAACAAGGCCATCGTGCGCCCAGGCGAACTGGCGGGGACGCTCGCCCAAGTGGTAAAAGCCGTTGCGGAAGCCAGGCAAAAGCCCGCGCCCGCACAGGTCGCCGGCTTGAGCGTCGGCAGCGAGGCCAAGGCGATCGCCGCCAGCCTCGCTTCGGGCCAGAGAGTCGCGGTGCTGCTTGGCAACCTCGCCGCACAGCATCCGCAGGCCGCGCAGCTGCAGCGGCTCGCGCAGGAGCTCGCCAGTCTGCTGGGCGGCCGATTCGGCTTTTTCGGCGAGGCCGCCAACAGCGTCGGAGGCTATCTCGCCGGCTGCATTCCCTCGGATGGCGGTTTGAACGCAAGGACACTGCTCGAGCAGCCGCGAAGGGCCTATCTGCTCCTCAACGCCGAGCCCGATTTCGACTGCCATGACCCGCGCACGGCGATCAAGGCGATGGGCGCCGCGGACCTGGTTGTCGCGATGGCTGCTTACCGGAGCTTTGCCGCGGACTACGCCAACGTGCTTCTCCCGGTCGTGCCTTTCACCGAGACATCGGGCACCTACGTCAATTGCGAGGGGCGGATGCAGAGCTTCAACGGCGCGGTGAAACCCTTGGGCGAGGCGCGGCCGGCGTGGAAGGTGCTTCGCGTGCTCGGCAATCTGATGAGCCTTCCCGGTTTCGATCATGAATCGACCGAGGCGGTGCGCGACGAGGTGTGCAGGCCCGAAGACATCGCGGGCAGACTCGACAACCGGCTGAACGGGCTCGAACTTGCGTTCGATTCGGGCCCCGGCCAGGAACTGCAGCGAATCGCCGACGTCCCCATCTATTTCGGCGATCCGATCGTGCGCCGCGCCGCATCCCTGCAGAGGACGCGCGACGCGCTGCCGCCGCGCGCCTGGGTGGGGCCGGTGCTGGCGCAAAAGCTGGGCGTCAGGGCGGGCGAACGGGTGCGGGTGCGCCAGGGCGACGGGGAAGCGATCGTCGAAGTCGGCATCGACGAGCGTCTGCCGGCAGGCTGCGTGAGGCTCGCCGCCGCGCACCGGCACACCGCAACCCTCGGTCCGATGTTCGGCCCGGTTTCGGTGGAGCGTACGTGACGACGGTGTTCGACATCTGGGCGAATCTGTGGACCGCCTGGCTCGGTCCGCAGTGGGGGCCGCCCGCCTGGACGCTGGTGAAGAACACGATCCTGATCCTTTGCATCGTGCTGCCGCTCTTCGCCTGCGTCGCGTACCTCACCTTGTGGGAGAGGAAGCTGATCGGCTGGATGCAGATTCGCCTCGGTCCCAATCGCGTGGGACCGCTGGGGCTGCTGCAGCCGATTGCCGACGCCATCAAGCTCATGTTCAAGGAGTTGATCGTTCCGACGGGGGCGAACAAGTTCCTGTTCATTTTCGCGCCGATGCTCACTCTGATGCCGGCGCTCGCCGCCTGGGCGGTGATCCCTTTCGGTCCGGAGGCGGTGCTCGCGGACATCAACGCGGGGCTCCTGTATGTGATGGCAATCACCTCGATGGGCGTCTACGGCATCATCATCGCGGGCTGGGCCTCCAACTCGAAGTACGCGTTTCTCGGTGCCATGCGCTCGGCCGCCCAGATCGTCGCATACGAAATCGCGATGGGATTCGCGCTGGTATGCGTGCTGATGGTTTCTCAGAGC
>DATHHZ010000445.1:0-7702 GCA_035316965.1 Burkholderiales bacterium
CGCTATCAGGATGCGTTCGAACTGGCCGGCGACCTGCACTCCGCCCTCGCCGAGCTCGTCGACCGCGAGGCCGTGGCGAAGGAAAAGCGCGACCGGGATACCACCAAGACGATCAAGCTCGACGCCGACGCCCTGAAAACGGCGCTCCCCATTCCCGCGGCGGGCGCGATCGGGTCCGACACGCGGCTTCCCGTATCGCGCAGGTTCGATTGTTCGGATGCGATCGGCCGGCTGAAGAAACCGACCTGGCGGGACCGCGCGATCCTCACCCGGGCGCCCCATCCGGTCGGGTTCCTGCGCAGCATAGCGCGCGACCCGGGAAGGCGCCTGCTGTTCCTTACGATCGTCGCCGCGGCGCTCGTCGGCGGCGCGATCGCGCTCGTGTGACACCGCGCCGCTCTCGCGTCCAAAACCGGGGACAGACACGGTTTGCTGGTCTAAGCGGTGTGTGGAACCGTGGTCTGTCCCCGGTTTTCTTATTCTGCTCTCGCGTCAGTCCAGCTTGATGCCCGCCGCTTTCACCAGCGCGGCGTTGGCGGCGATCTCATCGCGGATGTAGGCGTTGAACTGCTCGGGGTCGTAGTCCATCGGCTCGGCGCCGAGGTGCGCCATCTTCTCGCGCACTTCGGGCGCGCGCAGCGCCTTCGCCGTCTCCCGATACAGACGGTTCACGACGGCTGGCGGCGTCTTCGCCGGCGCGAACATGCCGACCCAGAAGTTGTAGTCGGAGTTCGGAACACCGGCCTCCAGCGTGGTGGGAAGCTCGGGAAGCGCGAGCGAGCGCTTCGTACTCCCCACTGCGAGAGCGACGAGCTTGCCGTCCTTCAAGAGCGGCAGTATCGCGTTGACCGGGCAAAAATAGAAATCGACGCGGCCGGTGACGATCTCGGTCAGCGCTTCCGGCGAGCCCTTGAAGGGTATGTTTACGGTCTCGATGCCTGCGCCGAGACGAAAGCGCTCGGCGTTGAGGTGCGTCGCGCTGCCGATGGCGACCGAGGCGGAATTAAGCGAACCGGGCTTCGCCTTGGCCGCGGCGACGAGCTCCTTCACCGAGTGGATGCCCTTCGAAGGCGCCATCACGAGCACATTGGGCAGCAAAGCAAGCGGGACGACGCCGGTCAGGTCGCGAAGCGTGTCGTACGGCAGGTCCTTGTACGTGGACGGCGTAACGGTATACGAAGAGGAATGCACGAAAAGCGTGTAGCCGTCAGGTCCGGATTTCGCCACCAGTGCCGCGCCTATGGTGCCGCCCGCGCCGGGGCGGTTCTCGATGACGATGGGCTGGCCGAGCTGGGGTGAGAGTCTTTCCGTCACCGTGCGCGCAATGATGTCGGTGCCGCTCCCCGGGGTGAACGGCACGATGATCCTGATCGGCTTCGAGGGCCAGGCCTGCGCCCATACGGCGGGCTGCGCGGCGCACAGCGCAATCGCGCCAGCTGCCATCCACCTCATATATGGCCGCACGATTCGCGCATCTTTATGCATAATCGAACCCGAACGATACACTTTGTCGCCCCCGATATCGTGCCGATCTGAAAGAAGTCTAACTCGACCGAACCCTTGATGTTGAATTGGTTCAAAAGAGCCACAAAGTCGGCGCCCCAAGCCAATGCCGAGCCACGCGCAGGTAGCGGAACGGCGGACGAGCGCGCCCGCGATGGGTTGCAACATCACCAGGCGGGGCGCCTCCGCGAAGCCAAAGCGGCGTACGCGGACGCTCTGCGTCTCGATCCGCAGAATATCGACGCCTTGCACTTTTCAGGGGTGATCGCCTATCAGGAGGGCCGGCACGAGGAGGCGCATCGATTGATATCGCAGGCGCTATCCCGGAATCCAGCCAATCCACCCGCGCACAACAATCTGGGCAACGTGTGGATGAAGCAGAGAAGACTGGCGGAAGCGACAGCGAGCTTCGAGCGAGCAATTGCGCTGCAGCCAGATTACCTCGACGCGCATTTGAATCTCGCCAGCGCCTGGATCGCGCAAGACCGGCCGGAGCAGGCGATTCCCTGTTATCGCAGCGCTTTGCGCCTCCTGCCAGGCTCGTACCGCCTGCGTCTGGACTTGGCGCAGGCGTTCGCGACCCTCGGTCGGTCCGGCGAGGCGATCGAGTCCTGCCTCGAAGCGATTCGCATCGACCCCAAATCACCGGAGGCCCATTCCGACCTCGGGCACTTTCTCAGAGAGGTCCGCCAGCTCGACGAAGCGGCTGCCTCGTGCCAAAGAGCTCTCGCTCTTAGTCCCGATTTCGGGCCGGCGCTCTCCAATCTGGGTGACGTGCTCAAAGACAAGGGGCAGCTGGAGGAGGCCGCAGCGTGCTACAGGAGGGCGATCGCGCTGCACCCCAAGGTGGCGGGGGTCCGCTACAACCTGGGAGTCGTGCTCTCGGATGCCGACCGGCCCGAAGAAGCCGTCGCCTGCTTTCGCGACGCGCTCGCGATCGAGCCGGAATTCGCCGAAGCGCGCTGGGCCCTCGCGATGGCGCAGCTACCCGCAGTATGCGAAAGCGACGCAGACCTGGAGCGCCATCGCCAGGCGTTCGCACGTGAGCTGGAGGGGCTGGAGCGCTGGTTCGACGGCGCGCGCCTTGCCCTCGGCGCCAAGGCGGTAGGGACGCATCAGCCGTTCTACCTCGCGTACCAGGAGTACGGCAATCGGCCTCTGCTCGAGCGGTATGGGGGCCTGTGCGTGCGCATCATGGCCGAATGGTCGCGTCGGCAGGGTTTGGCAGCCCCCTCGAGCGAGCGCCGCAAGGGCGGGCTGGTCCGTGTGGGAGTCGTCTCGCCGCATTTCCGAAACCACTCGGTGTGGAACGCGATCGTCAAGGGCTGGTTTCAGAAGCTGGATCCGACCCGCTTCGCTCTCGAGGCGTTCCACCTCGGATTCGACCACGACGAGGAAACCGCTTTCGCTCGCTCGCACGCAGCCCACTTCGAAGAGGGAGCGCGCGGGCTGCACCAGTGGGCGCAGGCGATCGTCGATAGGCGCCCGGACGTGCTCGTGTATCCCGAGATCGGGATGTTTCCGATGACGGTCAAACTGGCGAGCTTGCGCCTTGCGCCGATACAGGTCGCGACCTGGGGACATCCAGAGACCAGCGGATTGCCGACAATCGACTACTACCTGTCCGCACAGGACATGGAGCCGGCCGATGGGCAAGCCCACTACACGGAGCGGCTCGTGACCTTGCCGCACCTGGGTTGCTCCTATCAGCCCACCCAGATCACATCCACGGATCCGGGTCTGGCCGAGCTGAGCTCCGCCTCGGATGCTCCCGTTTTCGTGTGTCCTGGCGTGCCGTTCAAGTATGCGCCTCAGCACGACAAGGTACTCCCTCGAATCGCCCGCGCGCTGGGACGCTGCCGCTTCGTATTCTTTCGCCACAGGTCCGGAGAATTGTCGAACAAGCTGCAGCGGCGCCTCGAGCTCGCGTTCGCACGCGACGGCCTGGATTTCGGCGATTTCGGCGTCTTTGTCCCCTGGCTGGACCGATCGTCATTCTATGGATTGCTGCAACGCGCAGACGTGATGCTCGATACCATCGGCTTCTCAGGCTTCAACACCGCGATGCAGGCGGTGGAATCCGCCTTGCCGATCGTCACCGTGGAGGGGCGCTTCCTGCGCGGCAGACTGGCGAGCGGCATTCTCAAGCGCATGGGGTTGCAGGAGCTCGTTGCCTCGTCCCCGGAGGAATACGTGGCCGTCGCGACAAGACTCGCCCGCGACGGCGAATATCGCAAGAGCATACGACGGCGCATCGAGGCTAGTCGCCACATCCTCTTCGACGATGACGCACCGATACGCGCGATGGAGACGTTTCTCGCAGAGGCGAGGCCGGCCACTTGAAACCCGCCCCCTTCGAGTACTCCCGCGCCACATCCACGGTCGAAGCCTGCGAACTGCTTCGCCGCCACGGCGATGAAGCGAAGATCCTCGCCGGCGGCCAGAGCCTCGTGCCGATGATGGCGATGCGCCTGGTGCGCCCCGCATGGCTCATCGACATCAACGAGATCCCGGCTCTGAAATTCGTGAAGATCGAAAAGGACGCCGTGCGCGTGGGCGCGTGCACGCGGCAATGCACGGTCGAGCGCGATCAGGCTCTCGCCGCGCGCGTGCCGCTCCTCGCTCAAGCCCTCGCCTGGGTGGGTCATGTGCAGACGCGAAACCGCGGCACGATTGGCGGAAGCCTCGCGCACGCCGACCCGTGCGCCGAACTGCCGCTCGCCGCGCAAGTGCTCGGTGCGCGCATGCTGCTGCGATCGGCGAAGGGCGTGCGCACGCTCGAGGCCGAAAAGTTCTTCGCCGGCCCGATGCTGACTTCCGCGCGATCCGATGAATGCCTCGAGGAAATCAATTGGCCTTCGTGGTCCTGGCGACGCACGGGTTCCGCCTTCACTGAAATTTCCGTGCGCCACGGCGATTTCGCGATGGTCGCGGCCGCGGCCCAGATCGCGATCGACGGCGACGGGCGCTGCGTGCGTGCGGCATTCGGCCTGGGCGGAGCCGGAGGAACGCCGCTCGCGTTTCCGAAGATCGCGGCACGCCTGGTCGGCACTCGGCTCGACGACGCGGTCGTGAACGACGCAGCCCACGCCGCGGCAGCCGAAACGGAGCCCGGCAGCGACCTCCACGCGAGCGCCGAGTATCGGCGGCACCTCGCCGGCGTGCTCGCGGGCCGGGCGCTGCGCGAAGCGCGAGAGAGAGCGAGAAACCAGTGAGCGAGACGCTTCACGCCGTTTCCGTCGAAGTCAACGGCAAACCGCGATCGGCCCAGGTGCCGGCGCGCCTGTCGTTGGTGGACTGGTTGCGCGAAGACCTTTGCCTCACCGGCACGCACATCGGCTGCGAGCACGGCATATGCGGCGCGTGCTCGGTGATGCTCGACGGGGAGCCTGTGCGGTCGTGCCTCATGTACGCGGTGCAGGCGCACGGCCACCGCGTCACCACCGTCGAGGGTCTCGCGAAGCCCGACGGTTCGATGAGCGTGCTGCAGGACAGCTTCTGCGAGACGCACGGCCTGCAGTGCGGCTACTGCACCCCCGGCATGCTGATCGCGTCCCAGGGCCTGCTGAATTCGAATCCGGACCCTTCAGAGGAGCAGATCCGCGATGCGATCGGCGGGAACCTGTGCCGCTGCACCGGCTACCAGCAGATCGTCGAGGCGGTGCGGCTCGCGGCCAAACGCACGAGCGAGAAGACGAGATGATGACTGCAAGCGGGACATTCCCCTCCTTGGACAAGGAGGGGTGGCGCGAAGCGCCGGGGTGGTTTGAGCGGTGCACCCGACCACCCCGCCGCCTGCGGCGGCACCCCTCCTCGAGGAGGAGGGGAAAACCCTGAGTGCCATGACGAGCTTCCGTTACATCGGCACGAAGCGCCGCGCGAAGGAGCATCCGCGCTTCGTCTCCGGGCGTGGCCGCTTCGTCGCCGACATCGCGCTCCCGGGAATGAAGCACGTGGTTCTGGTGGCCTCGCCGCACGCAGCCGCGCGCATCGTTTCGATCAAGACCGAAACGGCGATCGCCGCGCCCGGCGTGCTTTACGTTCTCACGGGGGAGGAATTCTGCGCTAACACCGATTCGCTCCCGATCGGGGTGGACGCGCCCGGGGTGACGCGCTTCGCGCTCGCCCGCGGCGTGGTGCGCTACGCCGGCGAATGGGTGGCGGCGGTCGTCGCCGATTCGCGCGCGCTCGCCGAGGACGCGGCGGAGCGCGTCGAAGTCGAATACGAGCCGCTGCCGCACGTGATCGATCCCGAGGCGGCCCTCGCCCCCGGGGCGCCGCTCGTGCATCCGGCGCACGGCTCGAACGTGCTCTACCACCGCAAGTTCGTATGGGGACCGGTCGAGGAGGCGTTCGCGAACGCCGGGCACAGGATCGCCTTCCGCGCGGCCTGGAGCCGCAGCGCCACCGTGCCGATCGAAACCTTCGGCGTCGCCGCGCAGTGGGACACAGGGACGGGAATCCTCGACATCTGGGCCTCGATCCAGATGCCCAAGTTCCCCGACCAGACCGCGCGCGCGCTGCGCCTGCCCGGCAACGCCGTGCGCGTGCATTACGACGTCGACGTCGGCGGCAGCTACGGCGTGAAGCGCGGCATCAAGCACACCGTGCTCGTCGGCTATCTTGCGAAAAAGCTCGGTGTCGCGGTGCGCCTCATCGAGGATCGCCTCGAGAACCTGCGCGGCGGGGACATGCAGGGACCGGACCGTATCTTCGACATGCAGGTGGCGTTCGACGCGAACGGCGCGATCCGCGCGATGAAAATCCGCGCGGTGGACGACGTCGGCGCCTACGCGGGGCGCTCGCCTTTCCAGCTCGGCAAGCCTGTCACCGCGATCTGCGGGCCGTACGCGATCGACGCGATCGAGTACGAGCCGACCTCGGTGATGACGAACAAGACGCCGCAGGAGGCGGTGCGCGGCTTCGGGCAGTCGCCGACCAATTTCGCGATCGAGCGGGCGATCGACCGCGTCGCGCGCCATCTCGGCATGGACTCGATCGAGCTGCGAAAGAAGAATTTCATCCGAAAAGACCAGTTCCCCTACACCATCCCCAGCGGCTCTACGTACGACTCGGTCGACTATCACTCGGTGCTCGATGAGACTCTGGCGGCGATCGACTACGCCTCGCTCGTGCGCGCGCGGGACGAGGCGCGGAGTTCGGGAAAGCTTGCGGGAATCGGCATCTCGAGCTGTCTGGAGCCGAGCGGCGGCAATTCGGCGTTCGAAGTGCTGATGAACCCGAAGAACGAGAACACGACCTGGATGGACTCCTGCCTGGTGCGCGTCGATCTCTCGGGCTCCGTCACCGGCGTCATCAACAACTCGAGCGCAGGGCAAGGGCACGAGTCGCTCGTCTCGACCGTGCTCGGGGAAATCCTCGAGCGCGATCCCGCGACGATTCGAGTGGTGCGGGCCGATTCTCTCACGGCGCTCCCCTCCAACAGCCCGGTCGGCAGCCGCATGGCGATCATGCTGGGCGGCGCCGCGGCGGGCGCGGCAAAGCAGATCAAGGAGACGCTCATCGCCATCGCTGCGCACAACTTCGAATGCCCGCCCGAGGACCTCGAATACAGGGACGGCAGCGTGAGCCTGAAGGGCGCACCGGAGAAAAGGCTGGTCTGGGACCAGCTCGTCGAGATCGCACACCGCAAGTTCCACAAGCTTCCCGCGGGCATCGAGCCGGGCCTGCAGGCGAAGTTCGTCTGGGAAGTGCCGACCGGCGGCGGGCTGCCGACTCCGGAGGGTCGTATACAGATCTACCCCTGCTACGCCTTCGAGGCGCACGTCGTTCTGGTCGAGATCGACCCGGACACGGGCAAGCCCGCGATCCGGAAATACGTGTGCGGGCACGACTGCGGCGTGATGATCAATCCGGATATCGTGCACGGCATGACTTACGGCGGGATCGCGCACGGCATCGGCGCTGCGCTCTACGAGAAGTTCGCCTACACCGAGGACGGGCAGCTCGCGAGCGGCACTTTCATGGACTACCTGATCCCGAGCGCGATGGAAGTGCCCAGCCTCGCCATCGTCGATCACTGCACGCCCTCGCCTCTCACCACCTTCGGCCAGAAGGGTTCGGGCGAAGCCGGCTATCTCGGCGCGCCCGCCGCGATCGCGAACGCCATCAACGACGCGCTCGCTCCCTTGGGCGCATCGATCGAAGCGCTCCCGATGTCACACCTTGCGATCTGGGA
>DATHHZ010000446.1:0-2372 GCA_035316965.1 Burkholderiales bacterium
TCGAGAAGCGCGGGGAGGCCACGCGCGATCACCAGCTGCCTCGCATTGTCGAACTTGACGCTCATCGACATGGTCGTGACCTGAACGCCCTGGATGTCGAGGATGTTGGCAAGCGGCACCATCACCGGGCCGCCGTTGCCATCATCCACCTGGATGTCTGCGGTGGCGTAATCGAGGTTCAGCGTCGCGGTGACGTAGGTGCCGGAGGGAATCGTGGCGCCGGTCACGAACTCGGTCAGGTCTACGAACTGGGCGAAGTCCACGCGGGTTCTCTGCGGCTGGGCCTGGACGACGGTGCCGTCGGCTTTAGTGAGGGTGAGCGAGGTGACGTCGACCGTGTAGGTGAGGAAGTCGCCCTGCGCATCGGTCAGGCCGATGGCGACCACGCCCTCCTCATCCGTTGAATTCTTGCAGGCGTACAGGCCAAGGGCCACTGCCGCCGTCACAACCGATACCGCCACAAGGCGGAGGAACCCGCGACTTCCGAAACCTGCTTTCCAGCTCATCGGCGTGTCTCCCTTACAAGTTGGTAGAGACCCGTTCCGCTGAAACAATTTAGAAACAACTTTTGTCAGCGGGGTTCCGAGGCAAAACGCACCGCACAGCGGGCGGTTGACGCCTGCGGCAAGCGTCGAGACAGCTCCGCGCCAAGCGGATCACGCCGGCACGAGCTTCATTTGCTCGAGCGCCGCGCGGCCGAGGAGGCCGTACGGACTGGCGAGGGTCTCGAAGATCTCGAAGTGATTGTAGCCCCGCGCAACGAGGAGCTGTGCCGGCTTGCCGGCCGCCTTGACCGCGGCAGCGAAGTCGCGCGTCTGGCGCTGGAATTCGGGCGTCTCGAGCGTCCCGTGCGCGACGACTACAGGGCAGTTGAGCCGCCCGAGGTGGCGCTGGGTGCTCAGCGCGTGCTCCATCTCGTCGGTGAATTTAAGGTAGGAGCTGCGTGCCGAGAGCCGCACAGGCTTCAGATCATACATGCCGCTGCAAAGCAGCCCGCCTTTCACCGTGTCGGCGGGAAGATCGAATTCCCTCTGCCAGTCGGTGACGAGCACGACGCCCGCGAGATGGGCGCCCGACGAATGGCCCGAAAGGTAGAGCCGGTTCGCGTCGCCGCCGAACTCCTTCGCGTTGCGATGTACCCAGGCGACTGCGCGGCGCACCTGCTCGGCCATCATGCTCAGGTTGCCCGCGAAATCCTGCACGGGAGAGAAATCCAGGACGACGAAGTTCGCGCCGGCGCTCACGAACGACTCCGCGGGGAAAGCGTAGTTCTTCGCGAGCCCCCCGCGCCAGGCGCCTCCGTGGACAAATATGTTGATCGGAGCATTGGGACGCTTCGCCGTGAACACGTCGAGTCCCTCGACGGGCGCAGAACCATAGGCGAATCGCAGCGGGGCCCCCAGCCGAGCGCGTGTGATTTCGCTGTTCGTCGCGTAGCGCCCGGTGATTTGTGGCTGGTTGGGCGCGTAGACGCTCTGATCGTAGGCGTCGTCGAGCTCCTTCTGGTCGAGGTCGAGCCACACGCGCGGCCCTTTCGCGCGGGGCGGCTGCGCGGCTTGGGGCAGCGCCGGGCCCGCTGCCGCGAGCACGGCGCCAGTCGCACCGGCTTTGAGAAAGGTCCTTCTCGTGATGCTGCCAGGATCTTGTTTTCCCCTCATCTCTTCACCAGGCGTCAGCCGACCCGATGCGGATGGGCGACGCCGTACCCTTGAGCGTAGTCGATGCCGAGAAGGGTCAGCTCCCGCAGGGTCTCGTCGTTCTCCACCCATTCGGCGATCGTCGGGATTCCCAGCACCCGCCCGATCTTGGCGATCGACTCGACCATGGCGCGGTCGAAGGGGCTGTCGACAAGATTGCGCACGAACGCGCCGTCAATCTTGAGGAAGTCGACGGGCAGCGACTTGAGGTAGGCGAAGGAGCACAGCCCCGAGCCGAAGTCGTCGAGAGCGAAGCGGCAGCCGATGCCCTTCAGGCTCTTCAGGAAATGTATTGCCTTCGAGAGATTGCGGATAGCCGCGGTCTCAGTTACCTCGAAGCACATGGCGGTGGGCTCGATGCGGAACGAGTTGATTTGCTGGTGCACGAACTTGAGGAACGGCTCGTCGCTAAGCGAAGACCCGGACAAGTTGATGGCGACGATGCGTCGCGGATCCGCCGCGATCTTGCCCTCGGACACCAGTCGGCAGGCGGTTTGCACCACCCAGCGGTCGAGCTTGCTCGGCATCAGATTGTAGCGCTCCGCGGCGCTGATGAGCGCATCGGTGGGAACCGGCTTGCCGTTCTCGTCGTTCATGCGCAGCAGCACTTCCTGATACTCGCTTATCGCCAGATTGCCGCGCAGCGCCTTGGCGGGCTGCACCATCAGGTACATT
>DATHHZ010000447.1:0-6119 GCA_035316965.1 Burkholderiales bacterium
ATCCCTGGACTATTTCAGCTTCGGGGTGACTGGCGTCCTCGGGGGACTATTCCTGCCCGCTCCTCACGTGATCGTGGCGACTTCGCCTCAGATCTTCACGGCGCTCGGTGCTTGTATCCTGGCCTGGATAAAACGCCGGCCGTTCGTATTCGAGCTCCGCGATCTGTGGCCCGATTCGATCGTGGCAGTGGGGGCGATGCGCGAGGGGCCTTTGCTTCGCACGCTGAGACGGCTCGAATACCGGCTCTATCATCGAGCCGCGAAGATCGTGAGCGTCACCCACGCCTTCAAGCGAATTCTGGTCGCCAACGGAATTCCACAGGAAAGAATTGCGGTGATTCGAAACGGGGTCGACCTGGAGGCATTCGTGCCTGGCCCAAAGCCGGTAGAACTGGCACGGCGTCTCGGGCTGGAGGGGAAGTTCGTCGCTGCATACGTTGGCACGATCGGCATGGCGCATGGACTCGACACGCTTTTGTCGGCGGTCGAACGGTTGAAAGATCGCAAGGATCTCGCCTTCGTCCTGGTTGGGACGGGGGCCGAGCGCACCCGGCTCGAGGAGGACGCCAAGCGCCGCGGCCTCGATAACGTCATATTCGTCGGAACGGTAGGCAAGGAGGAGGTAAAGCGATATTGGCGCCTTTGTGATGTGGCTCTCGTTCTACTCAGGGATGTTTCGCTGTTTCAGCACGTGATTCCGTCCAAAATATTCGAAGCAATGGGCACGGGCCGGCCGATCATTCTCGGCGTCCGCGGCGAAAGCCTGGAGCTCGTGCAAGAGGCGGGCGCCGGCATCGCCATCTCTCCGGAAAATCCGCAGGCTCTTGCAGAAGCGATAACAAAGCTCATGGATAATCCAGCTCTCTGCCGGGACATGGGCGCTGCGGGTCGAAAATTTGTAGAGGGGAATTTCGATCGTGAGCATCTTGCGTTGGAGATGTTGAACGTGCTCGAGGAAGTGGTGGAGTCGAGGAGTCACGCCGAGGCGCGGGCATGATTACGGTCGATCTCGTTGCCGCAGCGCGTTCGAACTTCATGAAGGTCGCGCCCCTTTACAAGGTTGCCTTGCGGGTAGCCCAAAGTCTCAAGGCCGTTGCATCGGACTAAACAGGGCGACTCCGCTTCAGCATCTGTCGATAAAGCAATGAGTAAGCGACGCAGAAGATTATTGATGCCGTGACAAGCCACTGGGTCTCTCTCCAAAATATCGCGGCGGGCAGCGCGCAAGCGGAAGTGATCAGCCAGCCGAAAGGCGCGACCATACTGTTCAGCCGGGTCAGCGACGCGGGGTCGGAGGTGTCCGTCCGGGTCTGCGTCAGTCGCATGTAGATCACTTGGTGCATGTGCATGCGGTCGGGCTGGCCGGGCGATTGGCCTTGTATGACCTTCCTGCGATACATGGAAAAGAGCGTCTCG
This sequence comes from Burkholderiales bacterium, assembly GCA_035316965.1. Lineage (GTDB taxonomy): Bacteria > Pseudomonadota > Gammaproteobacteria > Burkholderiales > SG8-39 > VBDM01. The sequence continues at coordinate 1,417 of DATHHZ010000447.1, forward strand.
AATATCGGATAGACCAGCAGCAGCATCGGAAACCACGGCGAGACTTCTGGATGTCTCGCCACGAGAAGCACGGAGAGCTCCGCCAGCCAGAAGCCGAGCAGGTAGGCGCCGCCGTCGCCGAGGAAGATCTTTCCCTTGGGGTAGTTCCAGGCCAGAAACCCGAGCAAGGCGCCGATCATCGCAAGCGAGGAGGTGAAAAGGAACGCATCTCCCACGAAAGCTGAAACGTAAGCGATGGCGGCGAGCACGATCACTGCGTGGCCTCCCGCGAGGCCGTTGTAGCCGTCGATGATGTTGATCGAGTTGGCGACGCCGCCGACCGCGAACATGGTGAACGCAATCGCAAACGGCGCCCACTTGAGCAGAGCATCGAAGCCGGGAATATCGAGTCGCGGGATGACCGCGCCCAGCAACCACACGCCGACCGCGGCAGCGAGCATGGTGAGGAGGAGCCGAGCCAGGACGCCTACATTCTTGGTGACGTCCTCGGTGATCCCTCCCAGGAACGCGGGCAGGCTCGCGAGCAGCAGATAGCCGAATTGTTCGCTCGATGCGCTCTGCGCGACCGCGATCAGGACCGCTCCGGATACGAAAAGGCCGGCCATCACTTCCAGGCCGCCGATCCGCGGGGTGGGCGCCGAATGAAATTTCTGGGGACCTGTGTGGGCGGGGTCGTGGCTCCAATTTGCGTGAAAAGCGTCGTAACGCACGATCAGGTGACCGACGAAAACGGAAATCAATCCGGTAAGCAACAGGATCATCAACCCGGCGAAGACTTGCGCCGATTCGAAGCGCTGCGGCTTCGCCTGGAATGGACGCTCGGTGTCGGGCGGATGGCAGACGGCCGCAGTTCCCCCGTTTGCGCCCGTCAAGCGTTCCGTTTCCCGGCAGGCGGCAAGAGCGAGCGCCTTGTTGTCCGATGCATAAGTCACGACTCCGTGAGGCAAACGGGAACTCGGCCGTTCGATCGGATCCTCGGAGAGCAGCTTCTCGTAGGCGGGTTCGAGCTTGCCGGAGCATTCCCGTATCGAGATTCGACAGGCGGGACAGCTGACCCTGATGGCGTCGGCGATGGTGGCGACGGCGGTCTGACAGGCTTCGTCCTTGCGCAGGCCATGCTGCAGGAACTCGAGCCTGACGTTTTCCTGGGCTTCTACCACCACGTGAGGGTAATACACGCGGCCGTGGAAGAAATAGGTAGCGGTTACGACCGCGATGAACAAGGCCGCAGCCACGATCGGGGCGTGCGCATTCTTTGCGTGTATTGATGTATTCACGTTGCGGGCTGCGAGGGACTCCCCAGGGAGCCATGATACTCAGCCGGGGACTCGGAATGGGAGCGTCATTGGGAAAGCGGGTTTCACGGATCATTGGCAATTGCTCATACAGTGCGAAGCTTGCAAGTCATTAAAATGTAACGATTAGACATTAGGATTTCCCTTCGGCCTCTTGCTCGAATCGACGCCGATGCCAGGGCCGTGGAATAGAGTGGAGAGCGGTGATGTTTACGACCTGGGCTCGGATGGGCTCGGATGGGCTCGGTTTGCAAGGGCTTGACTGGATATGCTAATGTCGTAGCACCATCAAGTTCACCTTTGTGGTTTCTCTGGGGGGTCTACATGAAAAAACTGGCGGCGGTGATTTTCTTTGCAATGGTCGGGACCAACGCGATGGCGCAGGCGGGTGGCGCATCTTCGGGTGCCGGTGGCACGGGCGCCAGCGCGGCGGCAGGTGCGACAGCAGGCACCGTAGCCACGGTTGCGGCGGTGGTAGCGGGAGTCGCGGCGGCGAGCACAAAAACCTCGTCCAACCACTAGCGGTTTCCAGACCGAGTAACTTCCGGAACCCTGCCAGGGAAACCCTGGCGGGGTTTTGTTGCTTTTGCAGGTGCATGAAAGCTCGGAGTTCCAACTCTCCGGGCTGAGCCTTCCTTCTTGTATCCTCAGATCCTGAGCGCGGAGCCCTGCCCGCGCTTTCCGCGTTTTTGACATGGTGAAGGCAAGCGTCTCTGTAAAAGGGGCTATGCGCCGTTTCCTAGCGTGTTGGATGGGCGTGATCGCGTGGGGCCTGTCCTCCCTTGCGACGGCGGGTCCGACCGGGCTCATCAACATGCCCGACGCGCGTTTCAATCCGGACGGGACACTACGCTTTGGCATGGTTTACTCGCGACCCTATTTCGATGTTTCCGCCAATGCAACTCTTCTTCCTTGGCTTGAGACGAACCTCGCGGTTAGGCGCATCAACGGCGCGGCCCCGATCGCAAGCCCGGAATTCCTTACGGGAGGTTACGGGTCCTACAAGGACAAGATTGCGGGTTTCAAGGTTCGGCTCGTAGCGGAAGAAGGCTGGTGGCCCTCGGTCGCGGTCGGAGCGCAGGACCCCTTCGGGACCAGCCTTTTCCGGAGACAGTTTGCCGCTGCGACCAAGACTCTGGGCGATGCGCAAGTCACGTTTGGATACGGGCGCCAACAGATCGACGGAGCGTTCGGAGGCCTGCGCTACTCGCCGTCGTGGCTGGGAAGCTGGTCGTTCGTCACCGAATACGACGCGAGCGACTACAGGAATTTTCCATTCGCCGAGGAAACGCACGTCGCCGGGCGCCGGCACGGGATTTCCAGCGCGATCGAGTATCGCATCGGGTGGATGAGCGCGGCCGTCTCGAATCAGCGCGGCGTGGCGGGAATCAGCACCTACGTTTCGATCCCACTCGAGCAAAGGGAATGGATACCGAAGACCGCGGAACCCGAGCCCTACGCGAAAGTGATTCCGCGGCCGACGCTTGCGCAGTGGGAGCGCGACGCAAGCTACAGGAAGCGCATGTACGCGGCGCTCTTCCGGCAGGACTTCAAGGACGTGCGCCTCCGCATGGAGCCCAACGCGCGCCTTTCGCTGACGCTCACCAACAGCCGCATCTCCCAGATGAGCCGCGCGGTCGGCCGCGCGGCAAGGACGGCGCTGCTCCTCGCTCCCCTCGAAACCACGGAAATCCGCGTCACCTACACGACCAGCGGCCTCCCCGTGGCGACCTATGAGTTCACCGATCTGCGCAAGCTCAATCGCTACTTCAACGGCCTGCTGACGCGAAGCGAGCTCGCCGAATCCGTTTCCATCCGCTACGCGGCGCCGTCTTCTTATTCCGAGAAGGACAAAGCCGACCTGATGGCCGCGCTCGAGGAACCGGCCCAGGCGGCGGTTCTCTACGGCGGCGAGGGCAATTACATCGGCTTCAGGAGCCAGGACACCGGCTTCAATGTGTTTCAGGTCAGGCCCACGCTGGCCGCCTACGTGAACGGGCCGAACGTGTTCCAGTACAGCCTCAGCGTGCTCACCACCTATGACCGCGAGCTGGCCGAGCGCCTGTTTCTCAGCACCGGCGTGAACACCATTCTTTACGAGAACATCACCCAGGCGCTCGGGGTGAACAACAGCACCCTTCCGCACGTGCGTTCCGATTTTGGCGAGTACGCGAAGGGCCCGCGCGCGAGAGTCGATCACGCGCTGATGAACCGCGTCTACCAGCCATCCGAGCGCACCTACGCGAGGCTCACCGGCGGCTGGCTCGAGCAGATGTACGGCGGCGTGGGCGGGCAATGGCTGTACGTGGAGCGCGGCGAGCCCTGGGCGTTCGACGTGAGCGTCGAAGCGGTCAAGCAACGCGACTTCGACGGCCGCTTCGGTTTCAGGGATTACCAGACCGTGACCGCGCTCGCGGCCATGCATTACAGGCTGCCTTACCAGTCCACGTTTACGGTACGGATGGGCCGGTTCCTCGCCCGGGATTTCGGGGCGCGGTTCGAGATCAAGCGGCGCTTCCGCATCGGGATGGAACTGGGCGCGTGGTATACGGTCACCAATGTCGTGGACACGGGCGTTGGAAACGAAGGCAATTACCGCGACAAGGGCGTGTTCGTCTCGATTCCGTTCGAAGGCTTGCTCCCCAACGACACGAGACTCGTAACCGGCTTCTCGCTCTCGCCCTGGACGCGCGACCCGGGGCAGATGGTCAACTCGCCGGTCGACCTCTATCAGATGCTGGAGAAGCCGCTGATGCTCGACTTGCACGACCGCGACGGCCTGGTGCGCTTCGGCGACGTGGAGGACGACTACAACTTGCCGTACCTCGGAAGTCCGCTCTGGGATCGTCCGTTCGAGAACATCGGCAGAATGACGCTGCAGGACTGGGGCGAGGGAACGAGCGCCTTGGGCAGCTCGGGCGCCTGGGAAACCGCTTTGTTGGGAGCCGCCGCCGTGCTCGGCTCCGCGGTGTTCGATCGGAGCGTCTCGCGATCGGTGGACCGTCACTTCGGCTCGCGCGCTCTCGATACGCTGGACGGTTTCGGCAAGTGGCTGCCCTTCGCCGCGATGGGCGGGGCGGGGCTCGCCGCGCTCTCCGAGCAGGACAAACGCCTGAGCAGCACCGGCATCGCCGCGATTCAGGCCGGAGCCACGGGCCTGTTCGCGAACCTGGGAATCAAATACGCCGTCGGCCGCGCCCGCCCGGTGGACGGGAAGGGACCCGCGGATTTCGAGCCGTTCGGGCGCTCGGGGTCTTCCTTCCCCTCGAATCACGCGACCGTCGCCTGGGCCGCGGTGACGCCGTTCGCAAAGGAGTACGACGCGCCGTGGCTGTATGGAGCGGCCGCGCTGGCGAGCGCCGGAAGGATCGCCTCGCGCGAGCACTGGTTGTCGGATGCCGTGGCGAG
>DATHHZ010000448.1:0-3028 GCA_035316965.1 Burkholderiales bacterium
ACATGGGCCGCCATCTGGGCGCTCCCTTTCTGATGCGGGGCGCATTCCTAGCATGGCCGGCGTCGCCCGTTCTTTGCGATTTCCGACGACGACTGATCGAATTGTGAAATCCGGCAGATCGATTCCGGAAATTCAGCAGAGATCAGGTGGCGAATCTCGATTCCGGCCGGGATAGATGCTGTCGTCGATACTCCCTGGGCGTCATGCCGGCCGTCATCTTGAAGGCGCGATTGAACGGCGCGAGCGACTGAAAGCCGGTGTCGAGGGCGATGGTGAGGATCGGCACGTTCGCCTGGACCGCATCGGCGAGTGCGGCTCTCGCTTCCGCCAGGCGGTAGCCGTTGACGAAGCTGCTGAAATTGCGGTGGCCGAGCCGCCGGTTGATGAGCCGCCGGAGCCGATATTCGGGTATCGCGAGCCGCGCGGCCAGCACCGCAATGGTCAGTCCATCATGGCGGTAGAGCTTTTGTTCCTCCATCAGCTCGCGCAGCGCCTCCAAAAGCGCCGCCTCTTGCTGATCCAAGGGGCCTGCCGCAGGTGCCTCGGGGCGCGGCGAGGACTGTTGGTTGGAAGCAGTGGGAGAAACGGCGGACGCTTCGTGCGCGATGCCAAGCCACAATAGGGCGATGGCGAACGTCATCGTGGCGAGGCCAGCGGCGTTGACGATGCTGAAGGGTGCGGACACCGAGCTGCCGGGCGACACGACATCGGTCACGATGAGCACCGCGCCGTACGACGCGGCCGAAACCGCCAGCAGCATGCGCAGGCGACGGCGCGCCTCGACGAGGTCGGTCTCCCGTCCGGCCAGCGCGTGCCAGGCCGCGAGGCCGACGAACAGCAAAGACAGCGCCGAGTACGCAAAGCCCGCGATGGGCTGGCTGTCGAGGAGGCTCCACATCCCGAGGGCCACGAGACCGAGCCAGGCAAAGCCCCGCCGCCATGATGGTTTGAACTCGTCGTCGAACGTCGCTGCCGCCCAGATCCAGAACAGCGCCGGGTGGCCAAGGCTCACCGCCAGGAGCGAAAGCCCAAGGGGCGTATCGAGACTGGCGACGCCCGGCGCCGAGCAAATCACGTAGCCGACAGCGCTCAGCAAAAACAGGGCGGAGTTGCGTCCCGCCGGCGTGCGTCCCGAATCGCGGAGAAAGAGAATGGCGACCAGCAGAAGAATGGCCACTGTGCCACCACGCAGTCCGGCTTCAAGCATCGACATTGGGCTCTCCATGACGTTCTACCGGCGAGCGAGGTGCCCTTCTCTAGTACCGCGATCGGAACGGCGACGACTCTACCACGACCGATCGAAGAACAGCCGGCCACACGGCTCGAACCGTGGCATCGTCATCACCACCATGGCATCGGTTTCGGGGGGCAGGGACGGTGATCGGTAACAGGACTCGGATTTGTCCGCTTCTGTGAAGGTTTTCGGATGCCGGCCCATGACGACGGCGCCACGCACTCCGGGGCCTGACAGCTCTTCGTGCCCCTGACCCCGCGCGCAGCGCGCCGTCCTCCTCGACGGTGCGATGATACCCGAGGAGCCGTACCCATCCGCACACGCCTACTTTGCATGGGGTTGTTTTCGATATTTTTGCTCGCGGCGGCTCGATGACGGCTCCCGGGGGCACGAGGCCCCAGACTAATCGCCCATCCCGCTCAACGTCGCGCGGAAGGGATGGCCGGGATAGACCCCGACAAGCCGGAATTCGCGCGAAAAGAACTTTAGCTCTTCCAACGCGAACGCGAGCCCGCGGTCGTCGGGATGGCCGTCGACGTCGGCGTAAAATTGCGTGGCGAAAAACTCGCCGTCGACCATGTAACTTTCCAGCTTGGTCATGTTGACGCCGTTGGTGGCAAAGCCGCCGAGCGCCTTGTAGAGCGCGGCGGGTAGGTTGCGCACCCGGAAAACAAAAGTCGTGACCAGCGGTCCCGATCCCTGCTTGGCCAAGTTCGCCTCGCGCGCCAGGATCACGAAGCGCGTGGTGTTGTGGGTCTCGTCCTCGACGTCCTCGGCGATGATGTCGAGGCCGTAGATTTCCGCCGCCAGCTTTGAGGCGATTGCAGCGACGCTGTTGTCGGCGCGTTCGGCGACGTCGCGCGCACTGCCGGCGGTATCGGCCGCGACGATCGGCTTGATGCCGAGTTTTCGGATGATGCGGCGGCACTGGCCGAGCGCGTGGACGTGGCTCTCGACCGTCTTGATATCCGAGAGTTTGGCGCCCTTCAGTGCCATCAACTGATGGCGGATCGGCAAGAACCATTCGCCGACGATGAACAGGCCGGAATCCGGCAGCAGATGATGGATGTCGGCGACGCGGCCGGCGACCGAGTTCTCGATCGGGATCATGCCGAGGTCGGCCTCGCCGGAGGCGATCGCGGCCAATGCGTCTTCGAATGTCGGGCAGGGCAACGGCTCGGCATCGGGATAGGCTTCGACGATGGCGATATGGGAATTCGCGCCCGGCTCGCCCTGGAATGCGATTTTCTTCGGCTTGGTCGTTGTTTTGGTCATGGCGCCTTGTATCAGCCGCTCAGGCTTTTGCCAGTATGCGCCGGGCGGTTTCGAGGTCGGCCGGCGTATCGACGCCGAGCGGCACCGAATCCACGATGGCGGCGTCGATCCTCATTCCGGCTTCCAGCGCCCGGAGTTGTTCGAGCTTCTCGCGCTGTTCCAGAACGGACTGGGGCAGCTTGACGAAGCGCTCCAACGCCTCCCGCCGATAGGCGTAGAGCCCGATGTGATGATAGCGCGGGCCGTCGCCGTAAGGCGCGGTGGCACGGGTGAAATACAGGGCCCGGAGCCTTTGGTCGCCCAAAGGGGAGCCCACGAGCTTCACGACGCTTGGGGTCGTGTGTTCCTCTTCCTTTCGGATCTCCGCGACCAGCGTTCCGATGTCTACTCTTGAATCCTCAAGCAGCATGAGCGCGGCGCGGATATCATGAGCGGGAATGGTCGGCAGGTCGCCCTGCACATTGACGACCGCCTCGATCTGGCCCCCGGGATCCAGCTTGCAAAGCGCCTCGTAAATCC
>DATHHZ010000449.1:0-3467 GCA_035316965.1 Burkholderiales bacterium
TTTGCATTTGTGTTGCCTCCTTTAAATGAGTAGCCCAGACATCGTATCGGATTAATTTTTGTTAGTCACCTCGGCGTTCGCACGCCGCAACAATAGTCAGCTGCCAAGCTGACAAATACCTTACAGAAACCTGACAACTCCAGAACCCCGGTAGCAGGAGCGAAACGAGGTGTGATCCTTGAGTGTTGGTGCCCTGCTGCTACCGCATCCCCGGCATGAACCCCTTCATTCCCCGCATCATGCGCGCGAGGCTGCCGCCCTTCATCATTCTTCATCATTTTCTGCACCTGCTCGGCTTCATTCAACAAGCGATTCACTTTCTGCACGTCCATCGCTACTGCATGTGCGCCGAGCCACATTTCCATTCCAGGCCCACCACGAAACGTCAGGCAAACCCCTACACCGCACGTCGGGGAAAACCCGATCCCTATCCCCGCGCACTTTCCGCTGATAGGCTTTCCTCAACTATAAAGGGAGGAAAAAATGGCGCGCGGTATCGTGCTATGCCTGGACGGCACCTGGAACAAGCCAGGCCAGAAAGATCAAGGGGTGGAAACGAAGACGAACGTGCGCAAGCTGTACGAGGCGCTCACCGATCGCCCCGACCAGATCCTGAAGTATCTTCCCGGCGTCGGCACCGACCCCGGAGAGAGAGTGAGCGGCGGCGCGTTTGGCTGGGGCCTGTTCGACCAGATCAAGGACGGCTATCGCTTCCTGCGCCAGCGTTTCGAGCCCGGCGACACGATCTACATCTTCGGGTTTTCGCGCGGCGCGTACTCCGCCCGCAGCCTTGGCGGGATGATCCTCCGCTGCGGCATCGTCCGGAAGGACATCGAGGACGTGAAGGTTCCAGTGTCAGTGGCGGATCTTGTCACGACGCAGCAGGACGCCCATCTCAAAATGGACGTCACCGACAAGGCATTCGCGATGTACAAGCACGCTTACGAGGAAAAAACCCGCGACGTCGTCGAGCAGTTCAAGCGCGAGTACTCCCACGATACGCCGGTGCGCCTCGTCGGGGTATGGGACACGGTCGGCGCCCTGGGAATCCCGGATGAGTTTTTCATACCGTGCCTGCGCAAAGTCGACAAAGTGATCGACGCGAAGCTCTACGGATTTCTCGACACCGACCTGAACCCGCGCGTCGAAGCGGCGTACCATGCCGTCGCCATCGACGAGCACAGGAAGCCTTTCCTACCCACCCTGTGGACCGACGCGCGCGGCGCCGCGCCCCGCGTCAACGTCGCGGGCTCGAAGGTCGAGCAGGTATGGTTCACCGGCGCGCATTCCAACGTCGGCGGCGGATACGCGGACAGCGGACTCTCCGATATCGCGCTGAAATGGATGGTCGACCGCGCGAGCGTCAACGGCCTGCAGTTCGCGCTCGCCGCCCCCCGTCCCAACCCCAAAGCGAAGCGGCGCGATTCGCTGGAGGAATTCGTCGAGATCGCAGGTGAAAAGAAGAACCGGTTCTTCGCCTGGATCGACAAGGTCGCCACCCGATTCATGAGCGTTGACCGCCCTATCGCCGCTGGTAGCTGCATTCACGCGAGCGTCGAGCAGCGGCTCGCAGCGCCCACGACGAGCGAACCCGAATCCGATTCCCCCTACAGTCCGGCAGCCACGCTGAAGATCAGAACCCGCGGCGGCGTGAGATCGGTCGACCCGCAGTTCCGCCTGGTTTCCTGACCGCGCACGGGAAACAAGAAAACCCCGCCGCGGCGGGGTCTTCCCCGCCTACCTGACCCGTCTCCAAACGTTGGTGTTGACTCTGCCTGCCAGCGTCGACGGATTGATGTAGACCAGATCCTCGGCGGTGAGAGTCTTGACGACCCGCTTGAAGGACGAGCCGTTCTGGTTGGGGAACGAGCTGCGCTCGATGTTGAGCGTCAGGACCCCGTCGGCTTCGCTGAGGGAGTAAGTCCCGAAATACGAAAGCACTCCGTGCGCAACGGCCTTGTTTTCCTCCGGCGTGGTCTTCAGACGGTCGTTGGAAGCGAGCTTCGGAAACTCCGACATGATCTGAAGAGAGAAGCGGATGCCGTCGAACGTGAGCAGGCCCTTGGGATTCGCTCCCTCCACCAGCGGAAACTTGGTGCCGTCCTTGGCCACGGACTCCGCCTTGACGTACGCCCAGTTTCCGACGAGCAGCTTCTTCGAGATCGGGCCTCTCTGCTGGGCCCAGGCCCCCGAAGTTCCAGACAGCGTCAACGCGACGAAAGCAGCAGCAATCGACGAGATCCCTGCCAAGTGACGAATCGATCTGTTCATGGCACCTCCCTTCCCCCAACAGTCTATACCCGCTACCTCATCCCCGGCGTGAACCCCTTCATTCCCTGCATCATGCGCGCGAGGTTGCCGCCTTTCATCATCTTCATCACTTTCTGCATTTGTTCAAACTGGTTGAGCACGCGATTGACTTCCTGCACCGGCACACCCGCGCCCGCCGCGATGCGCCTTTTACGCGAAGCCTTGAGGATCTCCGGCCGCATCCGCTCAGCGGGAGTCATGGAATTGATGATGCCCTCGACGCGGCGCAGCTGCTTTTCGTCCATCTGCGAGGACTGCGCTGCTTGGGCGAACTGCGCGGGCAGCTTGTCGACCAGAGCCGAAACCCCGCCCATCTTGCGCATCTGGCCGATCTGCTGCTTGAAGTCCTCCAGATCGAAGCCCCTGCCCTTCTTCACTTTCTCGGCGAATTTTTTCGCCTCGTCGACGTCGACCGTCTTTCTCGCCTCCTCGACGAGCGAGAGCACGTCGCCCATGCCGAGAATGCGCGAGGCCATGCGCTCCGGGTGAAAGAGCTCCAGGCCGTCCGGCTTTTCGCTCACGCCCGCGAACTTGATCGGCTTCCCCGTGACCTGCCGCACCGACAGCGCCGCGCCGCCGCGCGCGTCCCCGTCGAGCTTGGTGAGCACGATCCCGGTGAGCGGCAGCGCGTCGCCGAAAGCTTTCGCGACCTTGACCGAGTCCTGGCCCTGCATCGAATCGACGACGAAGAGGGTCTCGACGGGCTTCAAGGCAGCGTGCAGATTGGTGATCTCCTGCATCATGGTCACATCGATCGCCAGGCGTCCCGCCGTGTCGACGAGCAGCACATCGTGGTAGTGCTTCCTCGCGTGATCGAGAGCGGCGAGCGCGATCGCCAGCGGCTTCTGCCCGGTTTCCGAAGGAAAGAAATCGACACCGATCTGAGCCGCGAGCGTCCTCAGCTGCTCGATCGCCGCGGGCCGGTAGACGTCGCAAGAGACGAGCAACGGCTTTTTCTTCTGTTCCGTCATGAGCATTTTCGCGAGCTTCGCGGCAGTAGTCGTCTTGCCCGAGCCCTGCAGGCCGGCCAGCAGCACGACCGCGGGCGGCGGCACCGCGAGATCGAGCGCGGCGTCCCCCCCGCCCATGAGCGCGGTCAGTTCGCGGTGCACCACGCCCACCAGCGCCTGGCCCGGGGTGAGGCTGCCGAGCACTTC
>DATHHZ010000450.1:0-2127 GCA_035316965.1 Burkholderiales bacterium
CGCGAAGAAGACGGAGAGCACGACGTTGATCTGCGCGAGCGCCCCGGGAAAGTGTCCCACCATCGAGCGCGACAGCCGCACCAGGCGGTCGGTCACTCCGCCGACGTTCATCAGGTTCGCCGTGAGCAGGTAGAACGGCACCGCAAGCAGGATGAACGAGTTGTAGGCCTTGAAGGTCTCGTTGAACAGCATCATCGGCGACAGGCGCGGCTCGAGGACCAGGCTCGGCAGGCATGCCAGGCCCAACGCGAACGCCACCGGCACGCGCAACACGAAGAGCACGAGGAACGTGCCGAAGAGAACGATCGCCGCCGCGCCGGGAGCCAGCGCAGCGGACATCATCGGTCGGCCTTTCCCGCAAGCACGCGGAAGCTCGCGATGAACGCTTCACCGAGGAAGAGCACCCAGGTCACGCCCGCCACCGGCCACGCCATGAAGATGAACGCCATCGGCAGCTCGGCGAGCTCGGAGGTCTGGTCCCAGCCGAAGCGCACGAACTCGATGCCCCACCACACGAAGACCAGCGCGAACGCGAGGACGAGCAAGTTGGTGACGATCTGCAGGAGCGCGTTGGGCCGCGGCGGGAGATCCGGCAGGACGTCGACCACGAAATGCGACCCCTCGCGCACTCCGATCATCGCGCCCAGCATGATCATCCAGATGAACAGGAACCGCGACAGCTCCTCGGTCCAGATCCACGACGGGATGAGCGCGGTGTAGCGCGAGATGATCTGCAGCGTGACCGTGACGATCAGGATCGCCACGGTGGCCGCCATCAGCCACGTGAGCAGCCGATGAGTGCCGTCGAGGAGCTTCTTCAAGCTATTTCGTATTGTTGATCGCGGCGAAGATGCCGTCGGCGCCGATTTCCTTTGCGTACGCCTCCATCACCGGATCCACCAGCTTCTTCATCTGCGCGCGGTCGGTGAAGGTGATGCGCTTCAACTTGCCGGCCTTTTCCAGCGCCTCCAGCTTGGCCGTGTCTTCGGAGGACTCCACCTGGCGGCCATAGGCGCCCGCCTCCTTTCCCGCGCGGGGGATCGCCGCCCGCAGGTCGGCAGGCAGGCTGCGGAAAGTCTTCCCGGAAAAGCAGATCGGCCGGATCGTGATCGCGTGCTCGGTCATGGAGAGGTTGGGGCCGACCTCGTAGAACTTCATCGACTCGACACCGGCGGCTTCGTTCTCGCCCGCCGAGATGACGCCGTTCTGGATGGCGTTGTACACCTCGTTGTACGCGATCACCGTGGGCGACATGCCGATCGCGGCAAAGGTGCGGCTCCAGATCGGCGCGCCCTGCACGCGCACCTTGAGGTTCTTCATCTCGACGAGGTTGCGCACCGGCTTGTTGACGAAGATGTTGCGGGTTCCGCCGCCCGCGTAGCCGATCAGCATCACGTCGGCCTTCTGCGCGATCTCGTCCGCGATCGGCTTCAGGAGGTCCGCGTCCAGTACCTTGTTCCAGTGGTCGAGGTCGCGGAACAGGAAGGGTGCGTCGATGAAGGGCGCCGCCTTCGAGAACGTGGACATGTGCGCGGGCGAAACAATGCCGTAGTCCACGCCCTTGCCCTGGTTCATGTAGGCGAAGTAGTCCTTCTCGAGGCCAAGCTCGCTGTTCTTGTGCAGCACGAAATTGACGGGCTTGCCGTAATACTTCTTCACCAGCTCCTCGAACCTCACGAGAGCCTTGGTGAACGCGTGGTCGTCGTTGAACTGCGAGGCGCCGTGCAATGTGATGGTCTGCGCGATCGCGCTCGCCGAGAGCGCCGCCGTCGCGGCCGCGGCCGCCCAAGCCAGAACCTGTCTGCGTATCATGCTTGCCTCCTCGTCTCCTTGATGGTGATGCGCCACAGCGTGCGCGCATCCTCCGGATCGGTCAGCGTCGCCGAGTGCAGCAGCGACGCGTTGTCCCAGATTACCACGTCACCGGCGCCGTAAGTCAGGCGGACCCGGTACTTCCCGAGCGTGGCGTGGCGCTTGAGCTCGTCGAGCAGCGCGCGCGCCTCGCCTTCGGGCAAGCCCTCGATACCGAACGAGCTGCCTGAGACCGCGTAGAGGGCCGTGCGGCCCGTGACGGGATGGCGCCGCGCAACCCGATGCCTGACCCAGTGCAGCTTGCGCTTCTGCTCC
>DATHHZ010000451.1:0-2730 GCA_035316965.1 Burkholderiales bacterium
GGAGCTCCTTCGGAGCGTTATTTTCGCGCACCGACACGGAGAGGATGGAGAGCAGCGTGTTCGACCAGCGGCGCGTGTGCGCTTGTTTTTCTGCCCCGGAAAGTTTCGGGAAGAGCAGCCACGCGATGGCGAGGCCTCGCACCAAATGAAGCGCGAGCCTTGCCAATCGGAACAGGCGCAGCGGAACCGGAGTGCGGTTGGCCGCCATCGGTCGGGTGATCCTCCATGGAAACCAGGCGGCATTCTACTGGCTGGCGGCGCAGGACCGGCGGCGGTCCTCAAATGTCGGACCCGAAATTTCGGCGGAACAGGTTCTTGATTTCATCGAGGCTCATGGAATGATTCTGGCCACCACGGGATGCGATCTTGATTGCACCCATCAAGGCAGCGAGTCTGCCAGTCTTCGGCCAGTCGAAGCCCGCGGCAAGACCATAAAGAAGACCGGCGCGATACGCATCGCCGCAACCGGTGGGATCCACCACTTCGGGCGCCCTAACGCAAGGAATCTCGATCCGTTCGCCGTTCGCGTAGATGATAGACCCCTCTGCGCCCCGGGTGAGAACGAGTGCCTTGAGTTCTTGCGCCATGTCTTCGAGCTTGCGGCCAGTCCGCTCCTCGAGCATCCGGCCTTCATAGTCGTTGACGGCGACGTAGCTGGCCTGGTCCACGAAAGCGAGCAGCTCCTCACCGGAAAACATAGGCAGTCCCTGGCCGGGGTCGAACATGAACGGAATGCCGAGCCCGGCGAGCTCGCGCGCGTGCTGCAGCATGCCCTCGCGTCCATCGGGCGCGATGATCGCGAGGCCCACATCCAGCTCTCCCGTAATGTTGTTCAGATGCGAGTGATTCATCGCCCCGGGGTGAAAAGCAGTGATCTGATTGTCGTCGAGATCGGTTGTAATGAATGCCTGTGCGGTGAGGGTATTGGGCACTTGGCGCACGAAATCCAGCTTGATGCCGAGCCGTTCGAGCCGCTCAAAATACAGCAGGGAGTCGTCTCCTACCGTAGCCATGACCAGCGGGTCAGAGCCCAGGAGCTTCAGGTTATAAGCGATGTTGCCTGCGCAACCTCCGAACTCGCGCCGCAGCTCGGGAACGAGGAACGCCACGTTCAATATGTGGATCTGGTCTGGAAGGATGTGCTCCCGGAAACGGCCGCGAAATACCATGATGTTGTCGTACGCGATCGAGCCGCAGATCAGAGTACGCATGGGATTTCCTACGAGTAAAACAAGTAGAGCCGATAGCCGATAGGCTTGAGCGCCACAGCTTCGATGTAGACCCGAATCTGCAGCTCGCTCCCGGCAGCGAAGCCGGGCTCCGATCGCGTGCTCTGGGGCACGTAGTCCTTGGGTGTCAGTACGCGTCGGGCGACGGTCTCGCCCTGGGTACTGGTGAGGCTTAGTTCCAAAGCGGGGAGCGCTTGGATGAAGCCGGCGCGGTTCCGAAGCGTTGCCGTCAGTACCATCACGCTGGGATGGGTGCCGTCTGCCTGCAGGTCGGAAGACTCAATACTGAGCAACTCGGCGCGGCGAGGTAGCGGCACGTCGCATCCGAACTGGGCGCAAATGCGCTGAACGAGGGGCTTTGCTTCGGGAAGGAGCACTGCGATCTCGCCCCGGTACTGATAGCCGCCTTGCACCGCGAGAGCGAGCAGCAGAAACACGCTCGCGACCCACCACAGCCGGCTTGGACGCGGCCGCGACTGCGGCCCGAAGTCAAAGGACACGTCCCTATCGGTGTCGAGCAGGACCGCCATGCTGGCTGAGATCGGAGGGTCTTGCGCGTCCTCCCGGCCGGGGCGGCTAGCCGGATCCGGGCTCAACGCGGCAAGCGCATCGAAAAGAGCCCCGCAACGCCCACAGCGGACTTGGCCCGCACGCGCACGAAGCTGTGGCTCGGTCACGCGAAACGCGGTGGCACAAGCCGGGCAGCGCGTGATCATGCTCACAGCTTTACCCCCGAGAGGCACACCCAGCCCTCCGCCTCGGCAGGTGGCGCGAACGCGATCCAGGGTGAGTAACAGCTCGCGACTTCGCTTGCCTGATCCGACAGAATTCCCGAGAGCGCAATCTGTCCGCCGTGCCTGCATCGCGATGCGAGTATCGGAGCGAGCAGCTTCAACGGATTGGCGAGGATATTGGCGATCACGACATCTGCGGTGAACGTAAGCGGCGCGCAATCTTCGAGAAATTCGCAGGCAACGTCGTTGCGCCGGGCATTGGCCCGGGCCGTCGCTACGGCGTCGGGATCGATGTCCACGCCGACTGCTCGGCGCGCGCCGAGCTTCAAGGCGGCGATCGTCAATATACCGGAACCGCAGCCGTAGTCGAGAACCGTTTCCCCGCCGGCGATGCTGCCCTCGAGCCACTGTAGGCACAGGCGCGTGCTCGGGTGGGCGCCGGTACCGAACGCGAGCCCGGGATCGAGTACAAGGTTGATCGCATCGGGCTCGGGCGGCGAGCGCCAAGTCGGCACGATCCACAAAGTCGCCGAAACCCGGATCGGCCCAAACTGTTCCCTCGATCTTGCGACCCAATCTTCGTCGGGAACGCTGCGTAGCTCGTGAACCGGCACCGCGACACCGGCTAGATTGCACGCGCGCAGGAGCAATTGCTCGGGCTCGGGTTGAGCCTTGCACAACGCGGTGAGTCTTACCCTGGCCCAGGACACCGACTCGCCCGATCCGTCAAAGGGTGGCGCTTCCGCCGCAGGCTCCGCGCTGGCGTC
>DATHHZ010000452.1:0-4318 GCA_035316965.1 Burkholderiales bacterium
GACCTCCACGGCGTCGACAGCCAGAAGGCGCTGATCGAGCAGAACACGCGCCAGTTCGTCGAAGGCCGAACCGCCAACAACGCGCTCCTGACCGGTGCGCGCGGCACGGGAAAGTCCTCGCTCGTCAAGGCCGTGCTCGACAAATTCCACCGCCAAGGCCTGCGCCTGATCGAAGTGGAAAAGCACGATCTCATCGATCTCCCCGATATCGTCGATCAAGTGGCGGGGCGGCCCGAGCGGTTCATTCTGTTTTGCGACGACCTGTCGTTCGAGCTCTCGGAGGCCGCGGGCTACAAGGCGCTCAAGGTCGTGCTCGACGGCTCGCTCGCCGCGACTTCCGAGAATCCCCTCATCTACGCGACATCCAACCGGCGGCATCTCATGCCCGAGTACATGCAGGAAAATCTCGAGACCAAGCACCTCGGCGAGGAAATTCATCCCGGCGAAACGGTGGAGGAAAAAATCTCGCTTTCCGAGCGCTTCGGGTTGTGGGTCTCCTTCTATCCGTTCGACCAGGACGCCTACCTGGACATCGCGGGACATTGGCTCCGCGAGCTGGGCTGCAGCGAAGCGGAGATCCCCAAGGCCAGGCAGGAGGCGCTGCAGTGGGCGCTGCAGCGCGGATCGCGCAGCGGCCGCGTGGCGTGGCAGTTCGCGCGCGACTACGCCGGGCGCAACGCCGGCGACGCGAAGGCAAGACGCTAGCAGGTGTCCACGATCTCGGCCCCGGTGGACGTCGCCGTGGCGGTGCTGATCCGTTCCGACGGCGCCGCGCTTCTTGCGCAGCGTCCCGAAAGCAAGGTCTACTCGGGCTACTGGGAGTTTCCCGGAGGCAAGATCGAGCCGGGTGAACCGGTCGCGGAGGCGCTCAGGCGCGAGATCCGCGAGGAGCTAGGAATCGAGATCGAACGCGCTTATCCCTGGATCACCCGGGTCTTCATCTATCCGCACGCCAAAGTGCGCCTGCATTTTTATCGGGTCTACGCCTGGCGCGGGGAGCCGCGCGCACTCGAACACCAGGGCATTGCCTGGCAGCGCCCGGATGCGATCGAACTCGATCCGCTCCTGCCGGCCAACGGTCCGGTGATTCGCAGCCTGATGCTGCCCCCCGAGTACGCCATCACGCGGGCCGGCGAACTCGGTATTGAGCCGTTCCTTTCGCGGCTGGAGGCGAGGCTGCGGGGCGGCTTGAAGCTAATCCAGGTGCGGGAAAAAACGCTGGGGCATCAGGCCGTCGAAGAATTTGCGCGACGCGTGACTGCACTCGCCCACGCGCATGGTGCAAAGGTCCTTGTCAACGCGGATGCCGCGCTCGCGCGCGAGGTCGGCGCCGACGGCGTCCACCTCACCGCGGAGCAATTGCGCAGTGCCTCCGCCCGCCCCGATTTTCCATGGTGCGGCGCTTCGTGCCATTCGATCGGGGAGCTGCGCCGCGCGGAGGCGCTAGGAGTCGACTTCGTCGTGCTGGGGCCGGTGCGCGCGACACCGTCGCACCCGAATGCAGTCCCGCTCGGCTGGGAACGATTCCGGGAGATTGCTGCAGGCGCCGCCATGCCGGTCTACGCGCTCGGCGGAATCTTTCCTTCCGATCTCGAACAAGGCATGAGCTGCGGCGCGCACGGCATTGCCATGGTGCGGGGCAGTTGGGGAAACGGCGAAAAACCCTAGGACTCTTCTGTCTGTTCCGGTTCTGGCGGGTCTTTGTCGTGCTCGTCCGGAACCCGGTACTTTTCCATCGCCCAGTCGCCGAGATCGATCAGCTTGCAGCGCTCGGAACAGAACGGTCGATAAAGATTGTCCCGGGACCACGCCACCTGTGTACCGCAGCGCGGGCAGCTCACTAAGCGCGCCTTGGCCACGGTCTTACAGATTGCAGAAAGTCAGCTCGAACTCGACGTCCGCCTCGCACACCCGCGTGCCGAAAGTGCTGAAGCGGACGTTCAGCGCGTAACGGTTGGCGCTGATCTCGGGGATGAACTGCGATTCGCGCGGCAGCCGGATGCGCACCATCTGCGACATCTTGCCGCCGAGCATTTGCGAGAAAGCGGCGCGGTGGGCGACGTGCTTCACGGGCTTGCCGCCTTCGCGCAGCAGTTTCAACACGATGGACGAAGCGTCCCGGATCGGCAGCAGCGGGGAAATCCAGGTGCCGAGGTCGGCTCCGCGTCTGGCGCCTTCGCGGTGCAGCCAGAAATGGTAGGAGGGCAAGTCGAATTCGCAAACCCCGCCGGGGATCCCGCTGCGCTGCTTGATCGACATCAGCCAATCGTTCTCGCGAAGGTACTGGCCGATCTTGCCGGTCATCGCGAAAAGCGCCGCGCTCGAGCGTTCGATATCGGAAATGACCTGCTGGAGCACGCCCTCCGCGATTTGAGGGTTGTTGCGAAACCCGAGCAGGATCTGCTTCTGTCGCTCGAGCTCCTGCAGCAGGTCCGACTTCAGTTCCGCGCGGCCGGCGACTTCCAGGATTTCAAACAGCGACATCAGGGCGGCGTGGTGCGCGCGCGAATCCTCCCCGGCGACAAAGTGATTGGCGCGCTCGAACAGGTCTTCCAGACGCAGCAGGGTCCGGATTCGTTCGTTGAGCGGATACTCGTAGGTGATCACCGTGACACCCGCGACTGGAAGCGTAGGCGATTGATCCCGGGGGAGCCTCGCCGGATTCTCCCCGATCCGCCGCGAATTGACAACGGGCGTGCGCTATGACGTTGTCTTGGACTGCACGGCAAGCGTGAGATATTTCTCATTCAAATGCGACACCTGGCGCTCGAGCGCCTCGGGTGTTCCGCTGTTGTCGATCACGTCGTCGGCTTGGGCGAGCCGCTGCTCGCGCGTGGCCTGCGCGGCGAGAATGGCGCGCACTTCCATCTCCGAGAGGCCGCTTCGCCGCATTGCGCGCTCGACCTGCTGCTCCTCGGGACAATCGACCACGAGCACCCGCGCGTAGCGCGACCGGTCGACGCCGCCCTCCACCAGGAGCGGGACCACGAGAATTGCGTAGGGGCTCTGCGCGCGCGCACGCCGGCGAGAGCTTTCCTTACGTATGAGCGGATGCAGGATCGCCTCGAGCTTTCTTCTGGCCGCCGCATCGCCGAACACGAGCTTGCGCATTCCGCCACGATCGAGGGCGCCGTCCGCGCCGATCAAGCCTGCGCCAAACGCAGCGCGTATCGCCTCGATCGCCTCGCCTCCCGGGCGCGTGAGCTCGTGTGCGATCTCGTCGGTATCGATCACGGCGACCTCGCGTTTGGCGAACAGCCCGGCGACCACGCTCTTGCCGCTGCCGATGCCGCCCGTGAGTCCAATGGTGTACGGCTTCACATGAACTGGTTGAGGTATTGGCGGGTGATCTGGGGTCCCCAGAACAGCGCGACGATCCCGGCGGCACCCAGATACGGCCCGAAGGGAATCGGCACGCTGCGGCCGTGCCGGGCGAAGACCATGAGTGCGATTCCCACGGCGGCTCCGATGAAGGACGACAGCAGGATCGTGAGCGGCAAGACCTGCCACCCGCACCACGCGCCGATCGCGGCGAGCAGCTTGAAATCGCCGAATCCCATTCCCTCTTTACCTGTTACGAGCTTGAACAGCCAGTACACGCTCCAGAGGGCGAGATATCCCGCGGCCGCGCCGATCACCGCGGAACGCAGGTCGGTGAAGACGCCGCCAGCATTCACGAGCAATCCCAGCCACAGCAGCGGTAGCGTGATCGAATCGGGCAGCAGCTGGGTATCGAAATCGATGAAGCTCGCGGCGACGATGCACCACAGGAACACCATCGCGGCGAACGCCGCGGGGCCGAAGCCGAAGTGCGCCGCCGACCAGGCCGCGGCGCCGCCGCCGAGCAGCTCGACCAGCGGATAGCGCGGGCTGATGCGCGCCTTGCACGCCGAGCAGCGTCCGCTCAGTATCGCCCAGGAAACGAGCGGAATGTTTTCGGCCGCGGTGATTGTGTGGCCGCACGCGGGGCAGCGCGAGCGCGGAACGAACAAGTTATACGTCTCAGGTTTCGGTTGGGGAGGGGGTACGGGGGCATAGGGTGCGGGAGACGCGTCTCCCGCGGCCCTAGGGTAGGGTTCCCCCGTACGTAACAGCTCCGCGCATTCTTCTCGCCAACCGCGCTCCATCATCCTCGGCAAGCGATGAATGACCACGTTCAGAAACGAGCCGACAACGAGCCCGAACACGAGGCACAGCCACGGGAACACCGTCGGGTGGGCGGCCGCTTTGAGAGTGTCGCTCATCGGATCAAATAAAAAGGGTCACGGCAACACCGTAACCCTTTCGACGAGGTGCGTGATGGAAATAATGCTAGACC
>DATHHZ010000453.1:0-4691 GCA_035316965.1 Burkholderiales bacterium
GCGCCCGCCGAAGTGGAGCGGTGAATGACGCCTCGAGGCCGGTCCTGCTCCTATATGACTTTCCCCTGCCGCAACGCCTCGATCGCGGCCGCGTCGTACCCCAACGCCGCGAGCACTTCGTCGGTGTGCTCGCCCAGCTCGGGCGGCGCTGTCGCGATCGTCGCCGGCGTGCGCGAGAGCCCGACCGCCTGGTTGACGATGCGGAATTCCCCGAGCTTCCTGCTCTTCACTTTCGCCGCCGCCTGGATGTGCTGCACCTGCGGGTCGTCGAACATCTCGCCGATCGAGTAAATCGGCCCGCACGGCACCTCGGCGGCTGTCAGGATCCCGATCCACTCGCCGGTGGTGCGCGAGGCGAGCGCCTTGTTGATTTCCGCGTTCAGCGCCACGCGATTTTTCGAGCGGTTCGGCTCGCCCTTGAAATCGGGATTCTCCAGCATGTCCTCGCGGCCGATCGCCTGGCAGACACGGCGCCACATCGCTTCGCCGGTCGCGGCGATGTTCATGTAGCCGTCCTTGGTCTTGTAGGCGGAGGTCGGCATGCTGGTCGGATGGTCGTTGCCCGCCTGGCCCGGAGGCACGCCCGTCATCAGGTATCGCGCCGCCTGGAAATCGAGCAGCGCAATCTGCGACATGAGGAGCGAAGACTGCACCCATTGCCCTACGCCCGATTTTTCGCGCTCGAGAAGCGCCGTCATGATGCCGAGCGCGGCAAAGAGGCCCGCCGAGAGATCCGCGATCGCGGTACCCGCGCGCACCGGTCCCTGCCCGGGGAGTCCCGTGATCGACATGAACCCGCCCATGCCTTGCGCGATCTGGTCGAAGCCCGGCCGGTCGCGGTACGGGCCGTCCTGCCCGAAGCCGGAGATGCTCGCAAGGACGATGCGCGGGTTGACCTTCGCGAGCGATTCGTAGTCGATGCCGAGGCGAAACTTCACGTCGGGGCGGTAGTTCTCGACGACGACGTCGGCGGTCTTCGCGAGCTTCATGAAGATCGCGACGCCCTCCTTGTCCTTCAGGTTGAGGGTGATCGAGCGCTTGTTGCGGTGCAGGTTCTGGAAGTCCGGACCGTCGCGCGGGCCGCCCATGGGCGCTTCCATGCCGGGTGGCGATTCGATCTTTATCACGTCGGCGCCGAAGTCGGCGAGCTGCCTCACGCAGGTCGGCCCCGCGCGCACGCGCGAGAGATCGAGGACGCGAAAGCGCGCAAGCGCGGTGGAGGCGGGAACGTGGGGCATGGGCGAACGGGATGGTGATGGATGATGTCCACCGTATAATAACCTGTCATCCGGGGGAGAAAATGTCAGTCCGCGAGCACGACCTGGGCGAAATCCGCGATGCCGTGGCGAAGCTCTGCGCCGCTTTCCCGATGGACTACTGGCGCGAGACCGACCGCGAGCGTCGCTATCCCACGGAGTTCGTGCGCGCGCTCACCGAGGCGGGCTGGCTCTCCTGCCTCATCCCCGAGGAGTACGGCGGTGCGGGCTTGAAGCTCGCCGCGGCCGCGGCGATTCTCGAGGAGATACAGCGAAGCGGCGCGAACGGCGCCGCCTGCCACGCGCAGATGTACACGATGGGGACGGTGCTGCGGCATTGCAGCGAGGCGCAGAAAAGAAAATACCTGCCGAAGATCGCGAAGGGCGAGCTGCGCCTGCAGGCCTTCGGAATCACCGAGCCCTCGGCCGGCACCGACACCTCGTCGATCCGCACCGCCGCGGTCAAGAAAGGCGACCTCTACGTCGTGAACGGCCAGAAAGTCTGGACCTCGCGCGCCGAGCACTCCGACCTCATGCTGCTCCTCGCGCGCACCACGCCGCGCGAAGAGGTGCAGAAGAAGACCGAAGGCCTGTCGGTGTTCATCGTGGACATGAAAGCCGCGCTGGGCAAGGGGCTCACGATCCGCCCGATCCGCACCATGATCAACCACGCCACCACGGAGATTTTCATCGACAACCTGGAAGTGCCGGCGGAAAACCTCGTCGGCGAGGAAGGCAAGGGCTTTCGCTACATCCTCGACGGCATGAACGCCGAGCGCATCCTGATCGGCGCCGAGTGCATCGGCGACGCGAGATGGTTCCTGGCGAAGGCGAGCGCCTACGCCAACGAGCGCAAGGTGTTCGGCCGCCCGATCGGCCAGAACCAGGGCGTTCAGTTTCCCATCGCGCGCGCCTATATGGCGACCGAGGCCGCCGCGCTCATGGTCGAGAGAGCCTCACAGCTGTATGAGCAGGGCTTGCCCTGCGGCCCCGAATCCAACATGGCCAAGCAGCTCGCGGCGGAAGCCTCCTGGCAGGCGGGCGACATGTGCCTGCAGACCCACGGCGGGTTCGGCTTCGCCGAGGAGTACGACGTCGAGCGCAAGTTCCGCGAGACTCGGCTCTACCAGGTTGCGCCGATCTCGACCAATCTGGTGCTGTGCTACCTCGCCGAGCACGTGCTCGGCCTGCCGCGTTCGTATTAGGGGACCGGATCATGAAACACGCGTTGCGCATGCTCGTTCTCGCGGCGGCCTTCGCTTCGGCCCCCGCCCTGGCGCAGGACTATCCGAGCCGCGCGGTGCGCATGCTCGTGCCGAACGCGCCCGGCAGCTCGATCGACACCATGAGCCGGATCGTCGCGGCGAAGCTGGGCGACGCGCTCGGCCAGCCGGTCTTCGTCGAGAACCGCGACGGCGCGGGCGGCCTGATCGGAGTGGAGGCGGGCAGGACCGCCAAGCCCGACGGCTACACGCTCATCTGCGCCTCGAACGGCTCGATGCTGATCGCACCTCTTCTGAAGAAGAACGTCCCCTACGATGCCGTCAGGGATTTCGAACACGTCGGGAGCTTCGCCGTCACGCCGAACGTGCTCGTGGTTCATCCGGAGGTCCCGGTGAAAAACGTGAAGGAACTGATCGAGTATGCCCGGGCGAACCGCGCGACCATCAACATGTCCTCCGCCGGCGTGGGCTCGCAGAGCCACCTTTCCGGAGTGCTGCTCATGTCGATGGCCGATTTCGAATCGCTCGTCGTTCCGCACAAGGGCGGCGGGCCTTCGGTGAATTCGGTGATCGCGGGCCAGACGCACTGGACTTTCACGCCGGCTCCGGCGGTGATGTCCTTCGTCAAGAACGGGCGGGTGCGCGCCATCGGGCACAGCCTGCCGCGGCGCTCGGCGATGCTCGGCGATATTCCGCCCGTCGCCGAGAGCATCCCCGGCTACGACTTCAGCGGCTGGGCAGGCCTGGTCGCGCCCAAGGGCACGCCGCGCGCGATCATCGACAAGCTGCACGCTGCGCTGGAAAAGACGCTCGCGCTTTCGGAGGTGCGCGACGGACTCGCAAAGCAGGGCGCCGAGGAATTCCCGGGGTCGCCTGAGGATTTTCGCCGTTTCCTCGCTCAGGACCAGGCGAACACGGTGAAGGTCATCAAGGCGGCGCAGCTGCAGGCCGAGTGAGGCGCGCCGGAAGGTTCGGTATCAGCGCCGCGCAATGCCCATCAGCTTGTCGGGCAACCAGGTCGCGATCTCCGGGAATGCGCACAGGATCACGATCGCCAGGAACATGCACAGCACGTAGGGAATCGTTCCCCACATGATGCGCGTGACCGGCACGTCGGGCGCGATCGAGCTGACGATGTAGATGTTCAGGCCGACCGGCGGGTGGATCAGGCCGATCTCCATGTTGATCGTGAGGATCACGCCGAACCACACCGGATCGAACCCCGCCGCGGTGATGATGGGGTAGAGGATGGGCGCGGTCATCAGGATGATCGCCGCCGGCGGAATGAAAAAACCGCACACCAGCAGGAACAGGTTGATCATCCCCATCAGCACCCAGCGGTTGAAGTGCGCATCGGCGATCGCCTGCGCGAGCGTCTGGGTGAGATAGAGCGAAGTGAGCATGTACCCGAAGAGCACGGCCGCAGCGATGATCATCAGGATCATCACCGACTCGCGCGTCGTGTCGCGCAGGATCGCCCACCAGCTCTTTGCGCTCCACATCCGGTAGATGATCACTGCCATCACGACGCACAGCGCCGCGCCCACGCCGGCCGCTTCCGATGGCGTCGCAATACCTCCATAGAGCACGTACATGACGCCGACGATGATCGCGAGAAACGGCGCGATCTTCGGGATCGACTGGAACTTTTCCTTCCAGCTGTAGCGGAAATCGACCGCGTGCGAGCGGAATCCGCGCTTCCAGATGATGAAAAGCGTCCACAGCATGAAAAGGCCGGTGAGCATGATGCCCGGCATCACCCCGGCGAGGAACAGCCGCCCGATCGAGGTCTCGGTCGCGATGCCGTAGAGGATGAAGGTGATCGACGGCGGGATCAGGATGCCGAGCGTGCCGCCGGCGCAGATCGACCCGGTGGCGACGTCGTCCGGATAGCCGCGCCGGCGCATCTCGGGAATGCCCATCTTGCCGATCGCGGCGCAGCACGCGGGGGACGATCCGGTGAGCGCGGCGAACAGGGCGCAGGCTCCGAGATTCGAAATCGCAAGGCCTCCGGGCAGGCGGTAGAGCCAGCGATCGAGCGCCTCGTAGAGGTCCTTGCCTGCGGGCGAGGAGCCGATTGCCGCGCCCATCATCACGAACATCGGGATCGAAACCAGCGTGAAGTCGTTCAACCCGTGAAAGAAGGTCTCCGCGACGACGTGCAGCGCGCCGAAGCCCTGAAAGATAACGATGAAGGCGATGGACAGCGCGC
>DATHHZ010000454.1:0-3786 GCA_035316965.1 Burkholderiales bacterium
GCGATCTGGTTCACGACCTCCGGGATGACCGGATTGACCTTGCCGGGCATGATGGACGATCCCGCCTGCACCGGCGGCAGGTTGATCTCGCCGAGGCCGGCGCGTGGGCCCGAGGACAGCAACCGCAGGTCGTTGCAGACCTTGGAAAGCTTCACCGCGATCCGTTTCAGCACGCCGGAGAGCTGCACGTAGGCGCCCGCGTCCTGCGTCGCTTCGACGAGATTCGAAGCGGTGACGAGCCGGATGCGGGTGAGCTCTGCGAGCCGCCTGCACACCAGCGCCGCGTAGTCGGGATGGGCGTTGATGCCGGTGCCGATGGCGGTCGCTCCGAGGTTGATTTCGGTGATGAGCAGCGCCGCCTCCCTCAAGCGCTCCTCGTCCTCTTCGAGCATCACGGCATAGGTGGTGAATTCCTGGCCGAGTGTCATCGGCACAGCATCCTGGAGCTGCGTGCGCCCCATCTTCAGCACGTCGGTGAACTCCAGCGCCTTGGCGCTGAACGCAAGACGGAGCTCCCGCATCGATGCGCCGAGGCGACCGATCGCGAAATGCAGCGCCACCTTGACGGCCGTCGGGTAGACGTCGTTGGTGCTCTGGCTCATGTTGACGTCTTCGACCGGGTGCAGATATTGGTACTCGCCGAGCGCGTGGCCGAGCAGCTCGAGCCCGCGATTGGCGATGACTTCGTTCGCGTTCATGTTGGTCGAAGTTCCCGCCCCGCCCTGGATGACGTCCACCACGAACTGATCGAGGAGCCCGCCTTCGCGGATCTCCTCGCAGGCTCGCGCGATCGCATCGGCCTTGTCCTCCGGAAGCAGTCCGAGCGCATTGTTCGCGAGCGCCGCCGCCTGCTTGACGCAGGCGAGCGCGCGCACGAGGTCCGGATAAATGGAGATGGCAGTGCCCGTGATCCGAAAGTTCTCCAGCGCGCGCAGCGTGTGGATTCCGTAATAGGCTTCGTCGGGGACCGCCCGGTCGCCCAGGAGATCGTGCTCGATGCGTGTCGGCGCCTGGCTCATGTCGCGCTCCTTCCTCAGTCAGGAAATCAAATTCTAGTCCGCCCGAGGCATTCTGCCGTTCAGCGGCCGCCGGTGCCGCTTGGACAAGGAACGGGGGACTCCCGTAGAATCGTGCAGCCTCCCCCACCCATCCAGCCGCCGACTCGAACTGCCCACAAGGAGACCGACATGACCCGACCGATCACGCTGTTTCTTGCCGTCCTGGCTCTGGCCATCGCAGTTCCCGCTGCGGCGCAGGAAGGCACCTTGAAAAAAATCAGGGACGGCGGCTCGATCACCATCGGACACCGCGACGCCTCCATCCCGTTCTCCTACTACGACGACAAGCAGCAGCCGGTCGGCTACGCGGTCGAGCTGTGCCTGAGGATCGTCGACGCCGTGAAGGGTGAGCTCAAGATGCCCAAGCTCGACGTCAAGTACCAGCTCGTTACCTCGGCGAACCGCATCCCGCTGATGGCGAACGGCACGATCGACCTGGAATGCGGTTCGACCACCAACAACCTCGCCCGCCAGGAACAAGTGTGGTTCACGATCACGCACTTCGTCACCGCCAACCGCTGGATCGCGAAGAAGTCCGCAAACATCCGCTCGCTCGCCGACCTGAAGGGCAAGACCATCGTCTCGACCGCGGGCACGACCAACATCAAGCAGATCACCGAGATCAACGGCCAGCAGAACCTCGGCATGAACATCATCTCGGCGAACGGCCACCCCGAGGCCTTCCAGATGGTCGAGACCGGCCGCGCGGTGGCCTTCGTCATGGACGACATCCTGCTCTACAGCCTCGCGGCGCAATCGCGCACCCCTGGCGACTATGCGATCTCTGCCGAAGCGCTCTCGGTCGAGCCCTACGGCATCATGCTGCGCAAGGACGACGTTTCGTTCAAGAAGGTGGTGAACGCCGCGATGACCGGCCTCTACAAGTCGGGCCAGATCAACCCGATCTACGAAAAGTGGTTCCTGAAGCCGGTGCCGCCGAAAGGCATCAACCTGAACGTGCCGATGAGCGATCAGTTCAAGCGGGTGATCGCCAACCCCACGGATTCCGGAGACCCCGCCACATACAAGTAGTCCGGTAGCTTTCACGCAGGTTTTCCGGGAGAGGCGTGAACTACAACTGGCACTGGAAAGTTCTGCTCGAGACCGAGCCGGGAGGTACGGGAACCTATCTCCATTACCTCATCGTCGGCCTGGGCTGGACCCTTGCCACTGCTCTGGCAGCCTGGGTGATCGCGCTTGCGATCGGCGCGCTGGTCGGCACGCTGCGCACCACGCCCATGAAGTGGGTTGTGCGTTTCGGCAATTTGTACGTCGAGATCTTCCGCAACGTGCCGCTCATCGTGCAGATGTTCCTCTGGTTTTTTGTCTTTCCCGAATTTCTTCCGAAAGCGCTCGGCGACTGGATCAAGCAGATGCCGCCGCCCTGGAGCTCGTACGTCCCGGCGGTGCTGTGCCTGGGCATCTTCACCTCGGTGCGCGTCGCCGAGCAGGTCCGCGCCGGAATCAATTCCCTGCCGCGCGGCCAGCGCATGGCCGGCATCGCGATGGGGCTGACCGAAACGCAGACCTACCGCACCGTCATCCTGCCGCAGGCCTTCCGCATCATCCTGCCGCCGCTCACCTCCGAGTTCATGAACGTCATCAAGAACTCGTCGGTCGCGCTGACCATCGGGCTGCTCGAGCTCACCGGGCGCGCGCGGGCGATGCAGGAGTTCAGCTTTCGCGTGTTCGAGGCGTTCACCGCGGCGACGGTGATCTACCTGCTCACCAACCTGATCGTCGTATTCCTGATGCGGGCCCTCGAGAAGAAGGTGCGCGTTCCCGGCCTGATCGCCGTCGCCGGCGCTCCCCAAGCAGGCCATTGATGCAGGGCTTCGATTTCGACGTCATCCAGCGTTCCTGGGGCTACCTCTTCAGGGAGGGGATGACTTTCACGCTCACGCTCACGGCGCTGGCGATGACTGGCGGCATCGTCTTCGGCACCCTGCTCGCGATGATGCGGCTCTCGAGCATCAAGCCGGTGGCCACGCTTGCGGGCGCCTACGTCAACCTGATGCGCTCGATCCCGCTGGTGCTGGTGATCTTCTGGTTCTTCTTCCTCGTGCCGTACATCGGCGCGTGGGTGATCGGCGCCAAGGAGCCGATCAAGGTCGGCGCGTTCTGGTCGGCGGCGATCACCTTCACCATGTTCGAGGCCGCGTACTACTGCGAGATCATGCGCGCGGGCATCCAGTCGATCCCGCGCGGCCAGGTGTGGTCGGGCTACGCGCTCGGGCTCGACTACTGGCAGACCATGGCCAGGATCGTCCTGCCGCAGGCGTTCCGCAACATGCTGCCGGTGCTCCTCACGCAGACCATCATCCTGTTCCAGGACACCTCGCTCGTGTACGTGATCTCGGCCACGGATTTCCTGGGCGCCGCCGCGAAAGTCGCGAACCGCGACTACCGCCTGGTCGAGATGTACAGTTTCGTGGCCGTGGTGTATTTCGTCGTCTCGTACGGGCTGTCCTCCCTGGTGAGGCGGCTCCAGGATCGCATCGCAATCGTCAAGTAGGGTCCCATGATCTCGATCAAGAACATCAGCAAGTGGTACGGCGGCTTCCAGGTCCTCACCAACTGCTCCACCGAAGTGAAAAAAGGCGAAGTCGTCGTCGTATGCGGGCCGTCCGGGAGCGGAAAATCGACGCTGATCAAATGCGTGAACGGACTGGAGCCGTTCCAGAAGGGCGAAATCACGGTCGACGGCATCTCCGTCGGCGACCCGAAG
>DATHHZ010000455.1:0-10127 GCA_035316965.1 Burkholderiales bacterium
CTTCAGCTCCACGACGACGCGCTTCGCGTTCTTGAATCGCGCCTCGCCGAAGATCAGTTCGATATTGGCGCTTTTCTCGAGCGTCTTCTGAACGTAATTGCGGAAGCTCTCGACTATGCGGCGCTTGCGCTTGTACACCCGACGCATGTCCACCGTCACGGGACCGGTGCCGACGCCGTAGTCTTTCGAGCGCCGAGCGAGATAAGCGACGCGAGCGCTGGCCACCATAGTCTTGGTCGGCGTGCAGCCGACGTTGATGCAGGTCCCGCCGACGTGCTCGCGCTCGATGATGGCGACCTTCCAGCCTGCGCGCCCGAGCGCGATGGCAAGCGGCTTGCCCGACTGGCCTGTGCCGATGATGATGGCATCGTAGGCGGAGTTGTTCATCTTGCCTCCTCTGGAAATGGAGAGACCTGCCTTACGCGGACCCGGCGATTCGGCCAAGTATAATTCGGCGATGCACTACGCCGCCGCGCTTCCCGTCGCCGCCCTGTTCGTGGCGACGGCCGCCGCGCAGGACGCGCAGCTCGTCGAGCAGGCAAAAAAGCGCTGGGCGGAAAGCCCGCACGGCCCGATGTTGGAGCGCATTCTTCCTCCCACGTTCGAGCTGCGGCAGCTCCCGGAGCGCCGGTCCCGCGGAGCGCGCCTCCTCGCCCAGTACTGCGTGCAGTGCCACAACCTGCCCAATCCGGCGATGCATCACGCCGCGAAGTGGCCGGCGATATTCGAGCGCATGGTGGTGCGTATGAGGGGCAAGGGCAACCTGGGCGAGCTGATGCACGACATGATGGCAGGCGTGGGGGCGCCGAGCGTGGACGAGGCAACCGTCCTGCTCGCGTATCTTCAGAAGCACAGCCAAGAACCGCTCGACCCGAAGAAATATCCGGCGGTGAACCGGCCCGAGGGGCAATCATTCAAGCTTGCATGCCAGCAGTGCCACGTGCTGCCCGACCCCGAGCGTCACACCGCGTCGGAGTGGCCGGCGGTGGTCGCGCGCATGGAGAAGAACATGGAGTGGATGAACCGGGTCGTCGGCAACCGGCCCGAGCCCGACGAGCCGCAGCTCAAAATCGAGGAGATCAACGCCTTTCTCGTCAAGCACGCGAGAAAGGGTTGAATCAGGAAGGCACGGCCATTCCGCGCCTGACCGCAGGTCTCGCACCGATCGCGTCGAACCAGCGTTTGACGTTGGGAAAAGTATTCAAGTCCGTCTTGTGCCACTCGTAGCGCGCGACCCAGGGATAGGTGGCGATATCGGCGATCGAGTATTCCCCGGCAAGGTATTCGGCTTCGCCCAAGCGCTTGTCGAGCACGCCGTAAAGCCTGTCTTTCTCCTTCGTGTAGCGCTCGATGGCGTAGGGTACCTGCTCTTTCGCCGAGCGCAGGAAATGGTGCACTTGGCCGAACATCGGCCCGATGTGGCCCATCTGGAACATCAGCCATTGCAGCGCCTGGTATTTGCCTCGGTCCGACTTCGGCAGGAATTTGCCGGTCTTGGCCGACAGATAGATCAGGATCGCGCCCGATTCCATCATGGCGATCGGCTTTCCGTCGGGGCCTTCGGGGTCGACGATCGAGGGAATCTTGCCGTTGGGATTGATCGCAAGGTAATCCGGAGCGAATTGCTCGCCCGCTCCGATGTTGATTTTGTGGAGCTCGTACGCGAGACCGGATTCCTCCAGCATCACGGAAACCTTGCGGCCGTTGGGCGTGCTCCAGGTGTAGAGCTCGATCATCGTCTTCCTCGACAGATGCGGAAGCCGCGCAGTTTATCGTGAAGCCCGGTAAAGTAAAGCCATGCTGAAATGGTTCCTTGCGGTCGCGATCGCGCTGGTAGTGCTCACCCTGCTTTCGCCATGGCTGTCGAGATACGGGCTCGGCCGGCTGCCGGGCGACCTCACGGTGCGCTACAAAGGGCGGGTCTATTACCTTCCCTTCGCCAGCACGATCGTGCTTTCGCTCGCCCTGACGCTGCTGGCGCGGCTCCTCTGAGGCGGCTCCGCCTCATCCTCTGCAAGGCGTTTCTCGAGAGCAGCGAGCTTCCTTCGCATTGCCTTGCCCACGAACATCTGCGGGTTGGAGGGCGGATAGCCTTCCGCCCGCTCCCGGTCGCCTACCGTTTCCTTCGCCGCCTCAAACGCCTCGACGAACGAAAAGGTCTCGCGCAGCGCCTCGTCGTAAAACGCCTGGCTGAACCAGGTGTAGTCGCTGTCGTAATCGCAACCGAAGGAGGAGTGAAACGCGTCGGCAGCGGTGATGATGAGGGTGTTCTCGTCCTTGAGCGGCTCGATGAATCCTCCGGAGAAACAGGCCGAGATCACGATCAGCTTCCACTTGATGCCGCTGTCGGCGAGCATGCGCGCGAGGGCGCTAGGCGTGAGCTGCGCGAGCTCTAGCGGCGGGAGGTCCAGCACGAGCCTGTAATCGTTGCTCCCGTGCGTGGCGATGTGCAGAAGGACGATGTCCTCCTCGGTATTGATCGTGTTGCCGACATGCGCAAGGGTAGAGCGCAGGTTGCTCGCCGTCGCGATGGGATAATCTTTCAGCGTCGCGGGATTGTTGATGAGCGCGATCGACCTGCCCGCGGTGTCGAAACGCTCCTCGAGCAATTCCTTGACCGAAACGAGCTCGGAGTAAAAAGTGTCCTGCTGGCTGTCGCCTGCGACTCCGACGAAATACAGATCCACGACGCCGTGCCGCTCGGGACTGAGCGCCGCAAGCTGCTCATCGAGGAGGATTCCCTGCCGGTGGAACACTTCCTCCTGCGTCAACCGCGGACGCGCGGCTTCGGCGCGGTCATCCTGGGCCGCGATCCAAAGCTCGGTGCGCGGGAAAGCCGCGACGAGGATCGCAAGGAGTCCCGCGAACAGGCCGAAGGCGAGCACCGAGGGACGGCCGCGCCAGCCGGTGAGAACGTACAGAGTGCGCGTGAGCACGGCGAAGCCCCAGGCGACGAACGCCCAGTACACGGCGTGCGCGTCGAGCTCGACCGCGCCCAAGCGCGCCGCCGCCTGAACCGCGACTCCCACGACTTCGAAGACGGGGTCCGTCGCGACGAGCAACACCGCAAATGCCACGGCAAGCTGCGCTTCCCGAAACAGTCTCGCGGCAAGAAGACAGGTGCCGAGCAGGAGCGGGATCTCCGCGAGCGCCACGGTGAGCGCCCCGAAATCGATGGTGCCCGGGAAACCCGCGCGCAGCATGCCGCCGGCGAGCCAGAACGCCAGGCTCGCGAACACCAGCGCGACGTACTGTCCGATCGAGATGCTGAAGTCGAGCGCGCGCACCGGCAGGAAAAGCGCAAGGCGCGTGCCGGCGAGGAGATTCCGCTTGAGACTGTCCCACGACATCGCGGTTTCGGATTGAGCCTCCATCTCAGACCAGGGCCTCGATGGCGGCGATGCGCGCGCGGCGCAGCTTTGCGGCGATATCGGATTTCGCGCTTTGCGCGGCGATTTTCGCAGCATCGACGCCGGTGGCGGCGCCCAGCGCCCGCCGCAGGACCACGCGCGGCATGTAGGGTATTTCCACCCAGCTGCGCTCGCCCCGCTCGACGCAGGCGAGGAGCGCGAGCAGCTCATCGAAGCGCTCGGGCCGGCGCAGGGCGTCGCAGTGCTCGAGCAGCGCCAGCAGATCCGGTGCACCCAGCGTGGGAGCGCGCTTTATCGTCTCGCCGTGCCGCCGGGCGAGCAGGGCGAGATCGCGGCAATCGCTGGGCGCTTTGAAACGCTCGCTCAGCGCGCGCGTCGCTTGGGCGGTGAGCGCGCCGAAAGCGACCAAAGCGAAACGCGGGGCGAGGCCAAGCCGCTCGGCGGCGGCGCACTCGAGCGAGCGGACGAGAACGCGGGCAGAGTCGTTCGCCGGCCGGCCGTGCTCGAAAGCGAGATTCAACTCGGGCAGCAGCTTCTCGAGCAGCCCCGCTTCGGCGAGCACCGGGAACATGAGAGCCGCATTGCCCTCCATCAGTCCCTTGGAAAATTCCTGCCATACGCGCTCGGGCACGAGGGCGTCCGCCTCGCCGTTTGCGACCATGGAGCGCATCAACACCATGGTCTCCGGCGCGACCGCAAAACCGAACCGCGCCGCAAAGCGCGCGACCCGCAGGATCCGCACCGGGTCCTCGACAAAAGCGGGACTCACGTGCCGGAGCAGCCCGCGTTCGAGATCGGCCGCGCCGCCGAAGGGATCGATGAGCTTCCCGGCTTCGTCGCGTGCCATTGCGTTGATGGTCAGGTCGCGCCGCGCGAGGTCCTGCTCGAGCGTGACATCGGGCGCGGCGCGGATCTGGAAGCCCTTGTAGCCGCGCGCGACCTTGCGCTCGGTGCGCGCGAGCGCGTGCTCCTCATGGGTTTGCGGATGCAGGAACACCGGGAAATCCTTGCCCACCGGCTTGTAGCCGAGGCGCACCATTTCCTCCGGCGTGCTCCCGACAACGACATGGTCGCGGTCTGCCACCGGCAGGCCGAGGAGCTCGTCGCGCACCGCTCCGCCGACGGTGTAAATCTTCACCGGGACCTGGCTTTCAGGGCGCCATCTCGAACTGCGGCAGTGTCTCGGCCTCGGCTCCTGCGGCCGAGCGCCATTCCTGCATCGGCGGCAAGGCGAGCATTGCGTCGCAGTAGGCGCGCGCCGCCGGCGCGAGCGGCACCGAGTAGCCGATGAAGCGCCACACGACCGGCGCGTACATGGCATCGGCCGCGGAAAAACGGCCGAAAAGGAACGGCCCGTCCGCCCCGTGGCGCTCGCGGCAGCTTTGCCAGAGCGATTGGATGCGTTCGATTTCCTCGTCGACCTCGGCGGGCCAGGTGCGCGGCGCGAAAACCTTGCGCACGTTCATCGACAGGTTCTGGCGCAGCGCGGGAAAGCCCGAGTGCATCTCGGCGCAGACAGACCGCGCGGTAGTCCGCGCGACCGAGTCGGCAGGCCAGCCCCGGGTGCCCGGATGTGTTTCCGCGAGATATTCGAGGATCGCAAGCGAGTCCCAAACGCGCGTCTCCCCCTCGATCAGCACCGGCACCTTCCCGGATGGCGAGTACGTTAGCAGCCGCTGCTTAGAGCTCGCCTGGTACAAGGGAACGCGAACTTCTTCGAAGGCGATCCCGTTCTGCTTCATGAACAACCACGGCCGCAGCGACCAGGAGGAGTAGTTCCTGTTGCCGATGACCAGGATCCGGGCCGCCATGATCAGGGAGGATGCCTAGCGGCCCGCCTTGTAGCGGAACCAGCTGTAGCGCGAGCGCGGGAAGACGCCGCGGAGATAGACGGGCGCGACCGCCTCGAGCGGCGTGGGCTGGATGGAGAAGGGAAAAGCGGTGCTGGAAACGCTGTCCACTTTCATCGAATTGTAGTTGTCGCGCGACATGAGCTTCTTGCCCGGCTTCCATTCCATCGCCCAGGCGCTGAGGAAAGAAAGACGGTCGGAAAGGCCGATGACGGGCCGCGGGTGGCCGCTCGCGATACCGGCGTACTTCACGAGCTCGCGCAGCGTATAAACGCGCGGCCCGCACAGATCATAGCGTTTGCCGATGCTGTCGCGATCGGCGAGGCTCGCCCTGAAACAGCGCGCCACGTCTTCGACGTATACGGGCTGGAAGCGCGCCTGTGGGCTGGGAAGGAGCACGAGCGGCAGCCAGCGCTGGAGCTTGGCGAAGGTGTTGAGAAACTGATCCTCGGGCCCGAATATCACCGAAGGCCGGAACACCGTCACCGCCTGCTCGTTCTGGGCCGCGAGCACCCAGGCTTCGCCTTCGCCCTTGGAACGCAGGTATTGGCTGGGGCCGTCGGCGTGGGCATGCAGCGCACTCATGTGCAGCAGGCGCGGCACGCGCCTCTTATTGCACGCCTCGACGATTTTTTTTGGAAGCTCGACGTGGGCGCGTGCGAATTCAGGACCGTAGGGATGGCCCGAGCGCCCGTGCAAGATGCCGACGAGATTCACTACCGCGTCGCAGCCGGCGGTGAGCTTCGCGAGGGTGTCCGGGTCGTGCACGTCAGCCTCGACCACGTCGACCGTAGGCAGGAGAATCAGGTGCTTGGCGCGTTCGCGCCGGCGCGTGGGCACGATGACCGAGTGCTCGTCTTCGACGAGTTGGCGCACGAGATGCCGGCCGACAAAGCCGCTGCCGCCGATGACCAGAATGCGGCTCATGAGACCCTTGGGATACGAACTGACTAGTTTAACCGCAGCGCGTGAGCAAGGGAATTCAGCAGATGTGTCCTGACCCGGAATAGACGCGCCCGCGAAGACCTGCCTGCCGCCTATTCGAGCACGGATCCGTTCTGGGTTGACTTGACGTCCCCAGGCGACCGGCGAGGAAGGACCATGCCAAGGCGCGTCTTCAGCGGCGTGGGCTCGGTTCCGAGGACGGCGGCGTAATAGACGGTGTTCGCCATCACCTTCTTGACGTAGTCGCGTGTCTCGCCGAAAGGAATAGTCTCGACGAAGATCGCGCCCTCGACCGGAGCCGTGCCGCGCCACAGGCGCGCGCGCGAAGGCCCGGCGTTGTACGCGGCCGCAGCGAGAACGGGGCTGCCGTCGAACTGATTGAGGACGTGCTTGAGGTAATACGTGCCAAGCGTCGCATTGAGATCCGGCTCGTGCAGCCGCGCCCAGGAGAAGTTCTTCATGCGCATTCTCTGCGCCACCCACTTCGCCGTCGGGCGCATCACCTGCATGAGGCCGGTCGCGCCTGCGGAGGATTTCGCGCCGGTGATGAAACGGCTTTCCTGGCGTACCACACCCAGCACCCACGGCTCCTCGAGATCGCGCGAGCGCGCTTTTTCGGCGAGCACTTCGCGATAAGGCGCAAGGTAGCGGACAGAGAAGTTGTGGGCGAAGACCGTCCTGTCCGCGGTGCCGATGGCCCGATCCCAGGCTTCGTTGCGCCGCGCGAGCTCCGCCGCCGCGAGCAGTTTCCGGTCGTCCATGCCGCGGATGGTCCAGAGCCACTCCTTCGTCGCCTCGGTCCGCATGTCCAGGCGATACAGCGCGAGCGCCCGCGCGAGGCCGGGGGTCGCTGCGGCCTCCGCGATCTCGCTTTCGGTGGAAAGAGGAGCCCGGGCCGGAATCCGCAAGCTCACGCCGAGCTCCTCGGCGGCAAGGCGACCGTAGAAACTGTGTTCTCCTGCGATGCGCTCGAAATAGCCTTCGGCCTCCAGAGGGCTGCCGAGCTCGCGCTCGGCCCGGCCGTACCAGTAGATCCAGGCCGGATCGTTCTTCGCCAGCGGCGACATCCGGTCGATCGAGCTTCTGACCTCGGCCCACCGCTCTGCCCTCATCGCGATTCGCGCGCGCCACGCGAGCTGCTCGTCGGTGAGCGCTCCCGCATCCCCGAACCAGTCGAGCGCTTCGGGCACGTGGCGGAGCGCGCCGTTCATGGCCAGCATCAACCAGACGTATCTGCGGTCCTCGACGGGGAAGGCATCGCTCAAGCCGCCGCCCCAGAGTCCCGCGGCAGCCCGCGCGTCCGCGTCGGCGGCCAAGGTAAGGGCGGCGATGACCAGCTCTCGATCGGTCACCCTGGCCAGATCGACCTGCGGATTCCTGAGAAACTTGACCGGCGCGCGGATGACGGCGCTGAGCCGCTTCGCGTCGATGGCTTCGCCGCGCGGCAGAAACTCCATGGTGCGCTTGGCCGCACCCATGAGCCCGGCGCCGGTCAGCACGCGAAAACGCTCCCATGCTTCGCGCGAGCCGAGTTGGCCAGCCTTCAGGATCGCCCGGGCCAGAACGAGGCAGCCTTCCGGAAGCTCGCGCGGTGCGTTCCACAAGGCTTTGAAATCACCGGGCACCGACGCATCCTCGCGCTTCCAGCGCGCGAGCAGCATGTAGCACGTCACCTCGGGATCGTCGCCGGATAGCGCCGGATACTCCGCCTGGAACAACTCCCATCGTCCGCTCTTGCCGAGCACCTTGAGCCAATCGGTGCGCAGCTGCTCGGCGAGCGCAGTACCCGGGTATCGGGAAAGGAAGTCGCGAACGTCTCCGGCCGATGCACCGGGAAGCCTGAAGAAGAGCTGCCAGTACTCGACATAAGGCTCGAGCAGATGGCCTTGGAGCTTGGGAGCGAGCGTTGCGAGCTTGGTCCGGTGATTCGCTTCGAACGCATCGCGGGCGGCAATGAATTCCGCGTCCTGCGGATCGAGCTTCGCCGCGTAGCCGGGCGCGGCCGCGGCGAGGGCGACGGCCAGGCAAACCGGACGGAGCAGCGCTCGTATCAAAATTTACTCCTTTGATAGAATACTACACGCATGTTTCGTGCCAGATGAAGGACCTCCGTCCATGACTCCTTCCGAGCTTTCCGCCTGGCGCAAGAGCGAGCGCACACGGCTTTTGCGGGAGCGCGAAGCGCTCGCCCCAGAGGCGCTCGCCGGGCTGCGCTCGCGGATCGACCACCACCTTGAACGTGCGTTCCCGGATCTGGTGCACGGGGCTGTCGCATTTTGTTGGCCGTACAGGAACGAATACGACGCGCGTCATCTGGCTGCGGCCTTGCGGCGACGCGGGGCGAGGACCGCGCTGCCGGTCGTCGTGGCTCCCAGGACCCCGCTCGTTTTTCGCGAATGGAAACCCGGAGTGGAATTGGCCGACGGGCCGCTTGGCATCGCCTACCCCGTCGGCTCGCCCGAGGTCAGCCCGGATCACGTGCTCCTGCCGATGGTGGGATGGGACGGGGACGGATACCGCTTGGGGTATGGCGGCGGTTTTTTCGACCGCACGCTCGCGGCGCTCACCAAGCGGCCGCGCGTCATCGGGATCGCGTACGAGCAGGCTTTCCTGAAAACGATACACCCGCAGCCGTACGACGTTCCGGTGGATTTCGTCGTCACCGAACGCGGCGTGTACCGCCGCGAGCCGACGGGGCTCAAGTTCCTGGACAACCCGCAGGCTTTCTCTTCGCCTCCCTGCTACGCGGGAGACATCGCGCCTGGATACTTCGGAGAGGAGCCGAAGCCTTAGCTCAGCCGAGAAACAGCCGGTACGCCGGATTGCGGCTTTCGTCCACGTACGGATAGCCGAGCTCGGTGAGAAAACGCTGGAATTCGCGCATCTCGTGGCGCGGCACCTGCATGCCGACCAGCACCCTGCCATAGTCGCTCCCCTGATTGCGGTAGTGGAACAGGCTGATGTTCCAGTCGGTGCGCATGCCCGACAGAAAGCGCATCAGGGCCCCGGGCCGCTCCGGAAACTCGAAGCGGTAGAGCAACTCGTCGGCGGCGCCGCGCGCGTCCCTCCGGATCGCCGGCGGAGCGTGCCCGCCTACCATGTGGCGCACGTGGAGCTTGGCCATCTCGTCATCGGAGAGGTCGAGCGTCTTCAGGCCATGGCGCTCGAGGACCTTGACGATTTTCGCGGACTCGTCGCGGCTGTGCACTTCGACGCCGACGAATACGTGCGCGTCCTTGGGATCGGCGATGCGGTAGTTGAACTCGGTGATGTTGCGCGCGCCGAGCGTGGCGCAGAACTTCTTGAAGCTGCCTGGGCGCTCGGCGATGGTGACCGCGAGGATCGTCTCGCGCCGATCGCCCACCTCGGCGCGCTCGGCGACAAAGCGCAGCCGGTCGAAATTCGTGTTCGCGCCCGAGGCGACAGCGACGAGCTTCTTTCCGCGCAGTCCGGATTTTTCGACGTAAGCCTTGGCGCCGGCGATCGCCAGTGCGCCGGCGGGCTCGAGGATCGTGCGCGTGTCCTCGAACACGTCCTTGATCGCCGCGCAGATCTGGTCGGTGTCGACGAGGATCACGCCGTCGAGGAGCTCCTTGCACAGGCGAAACGTCTCTTCGCCGACCTGCTTACGGCGACCCCGTCGGCGAAAAGACCCACGTGATCCAGCACGACGCGCCGTCCGGCCTTCAGCGAGCGCGCCATGGCGTCGGCGTCCACCGGTTCGACCCCGACGACCTTGATCGCCGGGCGCAGGCGCTTGATGTACGAAGCGATGCCGGAAACGAGCCCCCCGCCGCCGATCGGCACGAAGACGGCGTGGATCGGATGCGCGGTCTGACGCAGGATTTCCATTCCGATCGTGCCCTGGCCCGCGATCACGTCCGGATCCTCGTAGGGGTGCACAAAGCCGAGCTTGCGCGCTTTTCCCAGCCGTCTCGCCTCGACGTGCGCTTCATCGTAG
>DATHHZ010000456.1:0-8796 GCA_035316965.1 Burkholderiales bacterium
CACACGGCATCGAGCCCACCATTCCTGCATTTCCGTAGCAAGCCGACCCTCCCTTCGCTCAGGGCGAGCGGCGGGGCCGGAATTGCGAGGGGTCGTCGTAATATTCCTCGGAGGCGTTGGCCGGCTCCCAGCCGGGAATCCCGAGAATCGGCAGCGGCGACAGGTTGCGGGTCGAGGCGAGGGCCCGCGTCCCGGAGAAATACTCCGCGGCGCGCGCGTCCAGCTCCGCGAGTTGCCGCTCGATCGGCGCATCGAGCAGACCCGGTGCAGCATCCAGGATCAGGGCCTTTGCCGTCACGCCCTTGTAAGGTTCGAGCGCTTTTTCGTAGATCGCGTGGCCAAACACGTAGAAGCGCATGGAGCGACGTACTTCCGTGCGGCGCTTCCAGAACAGCTCCTTCCACCTGAATTCGCGCAATAGACACGATAACTCCGCGTCCGCCGCGGCGACGACGATCCCGCCTTCGTCGAACAGTGTCAGCACGTCGCGGACGGTGCCTCTTAGCCGCTCGCCCACGCGCGACTTGATCTGTTCGTAGTGGTGGCGGTTCAGAACCGCCTTGGTTCTCGGAAACGCGAGCCACACGAGCGCGTTGAACAGATCGTGCCAGCTGTCCGGGCGCGTCTGCACCTCTCCGGTCTCGAAGATACGGACTTCGTATTGGGCGGAGGCCGCGGGCGGCACGAACCGTATCGGTGCGCCGCCGCCGCTCACCCCCTCGGGGACAGTCAACGCATTGAGCTCGTCGTGCCGGGGAAGCCGGTCTCGCGGCAGCCGTCCGAGCAGAGGCGTGAGCGCCGTGAAGATCGGCGCATCGAGCGCAGGCATCCTGAGCTCGGCGGTCCCCGTCAGGCGAGCCGCCATCCGACGGATTCGCCCGCTCGCAGCGGCACGAGCGTCGCCGCGCCGAACGGGATCTCGCCCGGCACCGTCCAGGTCTCCTTGCGCAAAGAGATCGAGCCTCGGTTTCGCGGCAGGCGGTAGAAATCCGCCGCGTGGAAGCTGGCGAAGGCTTCGAGCTTGGCTAGCGCCCCGGCCCGCTCGAAGACCTCCGCATAGAGCTCGATCGCCGCGTGTGCCGTATAGATGCCCGCGTGCCCGCACGGCGTCTCCTTGTCGGCGCGGGCATGCGGCGCGCTGTCGGTGCCGAGGAAGAATTTCGGATTGCCGCTCGTCGCCGCGCGCACCAGCGCCTCGCGGTGCTCCTCGCGCTTCAGCACCGGCAGACAGTAATAGTGCGACCGGAAACCGCCCGCGAACATCGCGCTGCGGTTGTAGAGCAGGTGGTGCGCGGTGATCGTGGCGGCAATGTGAGTCCCTTCCGCCAACACGAACTCCACAGCCTCGCGCGTGGTCACGTGCTCGACCACGATGCGAAGCCGCGGGAAGCGGCGGGCGATGTCGGCGAGGACCGTCTCGAGAAACACGCGCTCGCGATCGAAAACATCCACGCCCGCAGTCGTGACCTCTCCGTGAACGAGCAAGGGCAGCTCGTGCTCTTCCATGGCCGCGAGCGCCGGATAGGCGCTCTCGATGCGTGTGACACCAGCCTCCGAATTCGTCGTTGCGCCCGCCGGGTAGTACTTCACGCCGCATACGAAGCCAGATTTTTTCGCGCGCGCGATCTCCTCCGCACTGGTGTTATCGGTCAGATAGAGGGTCATGAGGGGCTCGAAATCGGAGTCCCTCGGCAGAGCGCGAAGGATCCGCCCTCGGTAGGCCGCTGCGAGTCCAGTATCCGTGACAGGAGGCCTGAGATTCGGCATGACGACGGCGCGCGCAAATACGCGCGCGGTGTGGGGGAGCACGCTCGCGAGCGCGGCGCCGTCGCGAAGGTGCAGGTGAGCGTCGTCCGGCCGGGTAAGGGTCAGGGATTGCACGGAATCAGGATCGCCGGGCGTTCGCAACGCGCGCGAGTTGCAAGGCGCGCGCGTACACCGCGTTCTTCTTCGCTCCGGTGAGCTTGCAGGTGAGCTTCACCGCGTGCGCAAGCGGCAGCTCCACGATGAGCGTAGTGAGCACGCGCTCCCAATCGAGCTTCGCGTTTTCGCTTCGGGCCGCAGCGCCCTCCGCGATCAGCACGAACTCGCCGCGCTCGCGGTCCTCGCGGAGCCAGGCCGCCGCTTCGCCGAGACGGCATCGATGGATCTGCTCGTAGAGTTTCGTCAGCTCGCGCGCGATCACGAGGATGCGCTCGGGGCCCAGCGCTGCCGACATGTCCTCGACGCATTCGACCACGCGGTGCGGCGCCTCGTAGAACACGAGCGTGTACGGCAACATGCTAAGGCGCTCGAGCGCCTTGCGCCTCGGGCCTGGTTTTGCCGGAAGAAAACCCGCGAACAGAAACGGCCCTTCGGAGATGCCCGATGCCGAAAGGGCGGTGACCGCGGCGTTCGGCCCCGGAATCGGGACCACCCTGAATCCGGCGGCGCGCGCTTTTTTGACGACCGTCGCTCCCGGATCGGAGATCGCGGGCGTACCGGCGTCCGTAACCAGTGCAACGGTCTTGCCTCGGGCGAGTTGCTCGACGATCCAGTCGGCGGCCCGCTGTTCATTGTGCCCGTGCACCGCTATCAGCTTTCCCTGCAAGCGATGGCGCTCGAGCAGGCGCGCCGTCACGCGCGTATCCTCCGCCGCGATGGCGTCGGCATGAGCGAGTGAATCAAGAGCGCGCGGGCTGATGTCCTCGAGATTCCCAATGGGCGTGGCCACCACATATAATTGACCTGCCCCACTCGGGCTCCCACTATGCTTCCCGGTCCTCGCGCCCAATTCTGCTTCGCTCTGTTGGCGTTGTTGAGTCCGGCATTGTGCGCGGCCGTCGACGATCCGGCAAGCGGGCCCCCGGGGGCTCGGCCTTTCATAGGCCTGCTGCTCCCGCTCAATGCTCCTGAATTCTCGCGAGCGGCCGAGGCCGTGCGCCTGGGCTGCCAGGCCGCCCTCGCTTTCGCGGAGAACCGCCAGTCCCTGCAGGTGGCGCGCACCGATGCCCAACCCGAAAGCATTCTCGCCGAATACGAAGCCGCCGTGCAGCGCGGCGCCGCCGTGATAGTCGGCCCGCTGACACGCTCGGGGGTCACGGCGCTCGCTCAAGCGGGCCGCGTGAGTGTGGTCACGCTCGCTCTGAACGTCACTGACGGCGACGCGCCGCTCCCGCCGCGCCTCTACACTTTCGGGCTTTCCGCTGAGACCGAAGCGCGCGCGGTGGCGCGCACCGCTTTCGCGCGCGGGCTGCGCGAGGGCGCAGTGGTGCAGGCGTCGAACTTGCTCGCCAAGCGCCTGAGCCGGGCTTTCGCGGACGAATGGTTCGCGCTCGGCGGAAGGATCAGCGACGTGCGGGAATTCGGGGCGCGAGCGGACTTGGTCGACCTGCGCCGGGGTCTGGCGGACTCGCAGGCACAATTCATTTTCCTCGCCGCGGAGGCCGACCAAGCGCGCACCGTGCGACCCTATCTGAACAACCAGCTCCAGGTTTTTGCAACCTCCCAGGTCAACGACGGCAAGAACGATCCGC
Source organism: Burkholderiales bacterium (assembly GCA_035316965.1). GTDB lineage: Bacteria > Pseudomonadota > Gammaproteobacteria > Burkholderiales > SG8-39 > VBDM01. Next base: position 3,516 of record DATHHZ010000456.1, read on the forward strand.
TCGTCAACTCGGACCTGAACGGCATTCGCTTCGTGGACATGCCTTGGCTCGTGCAGCCGGACCACGCCGCGGTGATGGTCTATCCGCGCCTTGAGGGCCTTTCGACGGAGCTTCAACGTTTTTACGCGCTCGGCATCGACTCCTGCCGCATCGCGGGGGAGCTGATCGGGGGGCAACAAACCATCAACCTGGACGGTGTGACCGGCAGAATCTCCTACCGCGGGGGCAATACACTCCAGCGCGAACCGATCCAGGCGGTGTTCCGCGACGGCGTGGGCGTGCCGATCGAAAACGCGAGATGAAAGCCGGCGATCGTGCCGAGCAAATCGCGGCGGGCTATTTGCAGCGCAAGGGTCTGGCTCTGATCGAAACCCATTATCGCTGCCGCTGGGGCGAGATCGATCTCATCCTGCGGGATCGGGATACAGTCGTTTTTACCGAAGTCAGGTTGCGGCGCTCCAAAGACTTCGGCGGCGCCGCTTACAGCGTCGATGCGCGCAAACAGGCGCGGATCATCGCCACGGCGCGCCACTACCTTGCGGGCAGGAAGGAAGCGGCCTGCCGGTTCGACGTTGTGTTCCTGGATCGCCTCGAGCCGCCGCGCGTCGAATGGATACGCGACGCATTCTCCGCCTGAGGCTTTGACGGGCTTCGTTCCACGGGGTGCCCGAGCCGCCCGGCGTGTCCGCAAAGAAGGTTACGGTAGAATAAGGATCGTATGAAAGCCGTCATTGCCCAGCCGGCCGAGGACACCGTAGACCTTCTGGCGCGCATCCGCCGCCAGTTCAACGACAGCGCTCAACTGAAACTCAAAGCACACGACGCGCTTGCCGGGCCGATCGCCCGCGCCACGGAGATCATGGTGAAATGCCTGCTCGCCAACGGCAAGATCCTCGCGTGCGGGAACGGTGGTTCGGCCGCCGATGCCCAGCATTTTTCCGCCGAACTGCTCAACCGCTTCGAGCGCGAGCGTCCTGGGCTCGCTGCTATTGCGCTGACGACCGACTCCTCTACCTTGACCGCGATCGCAAACGATTACGAATACGAGCAGGTATTCTCTAAGCAGCTCGCCGCTTTGGGTCAGGCAGGTGACGTGCTCCTCGGCATTTCTACGAGCGGCAACTCAAAAAACGTGGCTCGCGCGGTGTCGGCGGCTCACGAACGCGAGATGCGCGTGGTCGCCCTCACCGGTCGCGGCGGGGGCGAGATCGGAAATCTGCTCGCTTCGGAAGACGTGCATATCTGCGTACCGCACTCGCAGACTGCGCGCATTCAGGAAGTGCACCTTCTCGCCCTGCACTGCCTGTGCGACGGTATCGATTGCATGCTGTTGGGGGCCGAATGAAAGGCTGTCCGGCAGCAAGGCGATGCGCAGCGGTGGCGCTGGTTTTGGTTTCGGCCACGGGGCTCCAGGCTTGCGTCGATGCTCTCATAGTCGGCGGGGTGGCAACGGGGGTCATGCTCGCGGCTGACCGTCGCCAGGCCGAAGTGATCTTCGCCGATCAGAGGATCGAATTCACCGCGAGCAGCCGCATCGGCGAGGCGCTCAAGGGCCAGGGACACGTCAACGTCACCAGCTACAATTACACGGCGTTGCTCACCGGCGAAGTGCCCACGGCGCAGGCAAAAGCGGAAGTGGAAAAAATCGTGAGCGAAATACCGCAGGTAAAGACCGTGGTGAACGAACTGCAGATCGCCGGCGCGAGCTCGGCCGCCTCCCGCAGCAACGACGCCTATATCACCAGCAAGGTCAAAGCCAATTTTCTCGGAAACGGGAAGTTTCGGCCTACCGATATCAAGGTCGTCACCGAGGCAGGGGTCGTATTTTTGCTCGGTTTGGTCACGCGCGAAGAGGCGGACGCCGCGACCGAGGTCGCGCGCGGCACCGGGGGGGTACAAAAAGTCGTCCGCGTCTTCGAGTACGTCGTTCCGCCCGCCAAGAAATAGACCAGCCGAAGCCGCGTCTAAGGTCTGCGCTCGGACACTGCAAGCATCCGCTCGATCTCACCGACGAGCTTGCGGTCGCCGGGCGTCACGCCGCTGCCGAAGGACAGCACTTTCTCGCCCGAACGGTCGATGAGGTATTTGTGGAAATTCCAGCGAGGCCGCTCACCGGTCTTCACCGCAAGCGTCGCGTAAAGGGGGTTGGCGTTGCCCGCCGACACGCCGGACTTAGCGAACATCGGAAAGCTCACGCCGTAGTTGACCTCGCAAAATTTGGCGATTTCGCGGTTCCCACCCGGTTCCTGGCCGCCGAAATCGTTGGCGGGGAAACCCATAACGACAAGCCCCTTTTCGCGATAGCGGCGGTACAGCGCCTCGAGGCCTTCGTACTGGGGCGTGTACCCGCATTCACTTGCCGTATTGACCACGAGCAACACCTTGCCCTCGAATTGGCACAGCGGTGTGGCCTGATCGGTCAGGCTCGGAAAGGTATGGTTGAGCAGCGGCGGGCACGCGGCGAGCGCGGGGGCGGAGATCGAAGTGGCGAGCAACAATCCGAGGAGAATACGCATCACCGGGAACCTGTAAATGAGGTCAGCCTAAGTTACAGCCGGCGGGTCGTTCTGTCAAAATAGGCGCGATGGAGGTCCCTTTCGAGCGGAAGATCTGCCCGCCTCAGGAGCTTGCGGCGCGGCTCGGATCCCTTGCACGACCGCTCGTGTTCACCAACGGCGTGTTCGACATCCTGCATCGCGGGCACGTCACCTATCTCGCCGAAGCGAGCGCCCTGGGGGCGACGCTTCTCGTCGCCGTCAACAGCGACGCGTCGGCGAAGCGTCTCGGCAAAGGCGAGGAGCGCCCGTTCAACCCGCTCGCCGACCGCATGGCGGTGGTGGCGGCGCTTGAATCCGTCCATCTCGTAACGTGGTTCGACGAGAACACGCCGCTCTCTCTGATACTTGCATCCCGGCCGGAGGTGCTCGCCAAGGGCGGCGACTGGCAGCCCGAAGCGATGGTCGGAGCCGCCGAAGTGCGGGGCTGGGGTGGAACCGTGCATTCGATCCCCTTCAGGCACCAGCGCTCGACGACCGCCCTGCTGAAGAAGATTCTCGGTGCTCCGAATACGAACGGGGGAACCTAAAGGTTCCCCCGTTACCCCTGCGAATACGAACAGGGGAACCAAGGTTCCCCCGTTACCCCCTCCTCAATTCCCTTTGCGCTTTTCCTCCGGCGGGCAGTCCTTCAGCTCGCTGCCCGCAAAGCTCTGGCGTAAGTCGTTCAGTCTGGAGACCAGCGCCTCGGGGGCCTCACGAACAGTAAAATAGACTTTCTGCACGGACGTTTCCCTTGGATCGACCCGGGCTGTTCGAACGCCCTTTTTGCGCAACTCTGCGAGCCGCGACCGCGCCGCCTCCTCGGTTTTGAACACGCCCAGAGAAATCGCAAATCGGAACTTGGAATCTTCCTGCACGATATAGAAGTCGTCGACGCCGAGCTTCTTGAGCTCGGCCGCTTTCTGGTTTGCCGCCTGTCGGTTGCGTTGCGGCGGCATAAATACCCAATAGCTCGCGATTTCGTCCGCGCGCCGCTGGGAGAGTCTTGACCCCAGGGCAAGGGGCTCGAGCGCCTGCTGCACGCGCGCCGCGTCACCCGGGTTGAACGCACCGAGCTCAAGGCACGCGGCGAGGGTCGCCCTGGGAAGCGATTTGGGGCGCTCCGCGGCCTGCTTCGTACGTTCAGCGGCAAGCGCCGCAACCTGATCGGCGCGGAGCAATCGGATCGCCTGCGGGTTGAGCTGCTGCTCCATCAGCTGCGGCTCGTCCGATGCACGACCGGCGCCAAAATAGATCCAGGCGAAAAACCCGAGATTAGCGAGCAACAGCAGGACAGATACGGTTTTCACGATTTCCCGTGGGTCCTCACCGAGTCCTGTGCAATTCGGACGAGGCCCTCCAGCACCAGATTATCCACAAGCCGCACGGGAATGCTGAGGTGCCGGGCAATCAGGCGAGCGGCTCCCCCCGCGAGCACGCATGCTGCGCCATGCTCCATCGTCGCGAAAGCGCGTTCTATCGCCCCGGCTTGCGCGAGCAGGCAGCCGGTCTCGATGGCATCCGCAGTATTGCGAGGTTCGGGGGAAAAACGCCCTCTTGCGAGCGGAAGTCCCGCGGTGTTGCGGGCAAGCGAGCGTTTCATGAGCTCGAGGCCCGGAAGAATCACGCCCCCGACAAACCTGCCGTCGCCCCTCAGGACATCCACTGTGGTTGCAGTGCCCGCTGTGACTACGAGGCACGGCCCGCGGAGAATCGACCAGGCTCCGATCAGCGCGGCCCAGCGGTCAGGCCCGAGCTGGTCCGGCTGCCTATAACCGTTCGTGACCCCGCACTCGCGCCGTTTCGCTTTTACCCACGCGGGGACCATCGATCCTCGAGCGAATAGGGTCTCCAGCTTCTTGCGTACGGACCGCCCCGCGACGTTCGCAACGACGACCTTGTCGGCAGGCACGAGCCTCTTCCAGCTCTTCTCCAGCCGGCCGAGCTCCGAGACGGGCACCGTGCCGGTCTTGCGCCAGCCCCCGTTCTCATGCAGCCCCCATTTCAGCCGCGAATTGCCGCAGTCGACCGCGAGGATCATCCCGGCCTGAGCGAGAGCTCACCGCTGTGGAAACGCTCTATTCCCTCGACCGACGCGAGCATGAGCGCGCCGTCCTCCGCGACTCCGACGACCTTGCCTTCGGCGACGCGCCGGCCGGCCTGCGACAGGGCGACTCGCCTGCCCTGCCAGGCGTGGCGTTGCAGCCACTCCTCCCGAAACGGCGCAAAGCCTTCGCGGGAAAACCGCGCCAAGATCCCGGCAATGGACTCGAGCGACTCGACGAGCACGGCGTTCCGCGACGGCACCGCCTCGCTGTGGCTCGCGATGTCGGTTGCCGGCCCGCCGATCCGCTCGAGCGTCTGGGTGCCGAGACGCACGTTGATACCGACCCCCACGATCACGGCGCTCGGACCCAAGATGTCCCCTGAGCTCTCGATCAATATCCCGCCGAGCTTGCGCCCCTCACAATACAGATCATTCGGCCATTTGACCCCCACGCCATGGGTGCCCAAGCGCTCGAGCGCCTTCGCGGCACCTACCGCCACGGCGAGGCTCAAGCCCCCAAGCGCTCCGGCGCCCCGGGAAAAACGCCACAGAATGGAGAAAGCCAGGCTTCCGCCGACGACGGAGACCCAGGAATGTCCGCGCCGACCGCGCCCGGCGCTCTGGTGTTCGCAGGCGAGTACCGTTCCGTGCGGCGCACCCGAGGCGGCACGCTGAGCAAGAACGGTGTTGGTCGACG
>DATHHZ010000457.1:0-5352 GCA_035316965.1 Burkholderiales bacterium
CACTCGAACAAGGTTTCCGGCGGCTGGCGGCTTTCTCCCGAGGAATCCCCGGGCGGCGGCATGACCGGAGCGGGCCTGCACGTCCTCGACGCATTCATCCACCTGGCAGGGCCGGTGCTGCGCGTGCACGCGCAGCTGCTCGAGCGCAAGCCCGCGCCCGCGCCGCTCGACACCGTCTCCGCGATCTACGAGTTCGCGAACGGCGCAAGCGGCCTCCTCGGCACCGTGCGGGCGACGCCGCAATACTGGAGAGTCCACGTCTTCGGCGCGCACGGCTCGGCAGAGGCCCTCGGCGAAAACGAACTCATGCTGCACGGCACGGCGCCGCAGCGGCTCAGCCTCGAACCCGTCGACTCGCTTCGCACGGAACTGGAAATGTTCGCCAACGCTATCGAAGCACGGGCCGCGTTCCCGATTTCCGCGGCGCAAATGCTGGCGACCGTGGCCGCGTTCGAAGCTACAATCAGATCCCTCGAGTCCGGTGCAACGGTAATCCTCGGGAACCGTCCTGAATCCGCCACATGACCGAACGCAAACGCGCTCCCACCAAGGCCTACCAGAATCCGGGCTTCCTCGAAAGCAAGGACGCCCGCGCCCTGCGCATCCTGTCGGAGTATCTCGAACCCAAGAGCCGCTTCGACTACCACAAGGTCGACGACACCATCGTGTTCATGGGCTCGGCGCGCATCAAGTCGCGCGAGGACGCCGAGGAGTTGGTGCGCAAGGCGAAGAGCGACAGGGACCGGGAGCGGGCGCAGATGGCGCTCAAGATGTCCGCGTACTACGAAGCCGCCCGAGAACTCGCCTACCGCCTTACCACATGGTCCAAGGAGCTCGACCGCGAGGAGCGCCGCTTCGTGGTGTGCACGGGCGGCGGCCCCGGAATCATGGAGGCGGCGAACCGCGGCGCGGCAGAGGCGAAGGGCCTGAACGTCGGCCTTACCATCTCCATCCCGGCGGAAGAGTTCGACAACCCCTACGTCACGCGCGAGCTCTCCTTCCACTTCCACTACTTCTTCATGCGCAAATTCTGGTTCGCCTACCTCGCGAAGGCGGTGATCGTGTTTCCGGGCGGCTACGGAACGCTCGACGAGCTGTTCGAGCTGCTGACGCTCGTGCAGACGCGCAAGATGAAAAAGCCCATGCCGATCGTCCTCTTCGGCACCGAATACTGGCATGAGGTCATCGACTTCGACGCGCTCGCGCGCCACGGTACCATCGACCCCGGCGACATCGAGCTCATGCACCGCACCGACTCGGTGGACGACGCCTACGACTGGATCGTCCGCCAGCTCGCCGAGAAGGCGCTTGGGCAACCCGGGGCGACGTTGTAGTCCCCGAGCTGCAGCTCACTTCCCGAGCGCGGCTTCGACCGCCTTCTCCAGGCGTTCCAATCCGAAGGACACGTCCTCCACGGCACCGTTGACGAAAAACGCGGGCGTGGAGCGCACCCCGCTCTTCACGCCGCCGTCGATGTGCTCGTGCACCCGCTGTAGGTAAAGGTGCTCCTTCATCTCGTAGTCGTATCGATCCAGGTCCAACTCCGCCCGCAGCGCGTACTGCCTCAGATTGTTGGCCTTCAGGTGAAGCTGGTTCTCGAAGAGCAGGTCGTGCATCTGCCAGAACTTGTGCTGCGCGCCCGCCGCCTCGGCGGCCTCGGCCGCTAGCTCGGCGTGAGGATGCACTTCCACGAGCGGGAAATGCCGGTACACGAAGCGCATCCGGTCCCCGAAGTGCTTGAGCAGCATTTTCACGGCGGGATAAGCCTGGCCGCACGACGGGCACTCGAAATCCCCGTATTCGACGACGGTCACTTTCGCCGAGATCGGTCCGAGGATGTGATCGGTGTGATTGACCGGGACGGCGAGCGTAAACGGCTCGGATCGTTGCATCGAAGTTTTCCTTCTGGTCGTCGCAGCGGTTCTACTTGACGAAGATTTTCTTGGGGATCGCGCCGTAGACCATTTGTACCTGGTCGACCGCTTCGGCGACCGTGTAGTTGACGGCGATGCTCGCGAGCGAATAGGCATCCGCGGGTGACAAACCTTTTTCGCGCTGTAGGAAGGCGATCGTCTCCACCGCTGCCTGCTTCAGCGCCACGTCGAGGTCCGCGTCCATCCCCATCACGTAGTAATTGTCGGCGTCCTCCGCGCGCGGCCATTTCATCGCGCTGCCCGCGCCCTTGTGCACGATGAATTGCAGGACCGGCGCGAGCGAGGCCTCGATCGCCGTCCCGTTGATCTCGCCGTCGCCCTGCACCGCGTGCGAGTCGCCCGTGTAGAAGAGCGCGCCACGCTGATGCACGGGCAGGTAAAGACGCGCGCCGACGGTGAGGCGGTTGAAATCCATGTTGCCGCCGTAGATGCCCGGCGGCCGGGTGTTGGCGAGCGGGTCGGGCGGCATGACCGCCATGATGCCCATGAAGGGAACCAGCGGCACCTCGATGCCGGGCGCGAAGAGCGCGACGCGGCGCGCGAGGTCGAAGCGGATCACTTTCGGATACGGCTTCTCGTGCACGTCGGGCAGCACGCCCGTGCCCTTGTTGCTGTTGTTTACGCCGTAGGGCACGCGGAACTGGAAATCGAGCATTCGCACTTCGAGCATGTCGCCGGGTTCCGCACCTTCCACGAAGATCGGCCCGGTGAGCACATGCGCGCCCGCGTCTTTCGGGCGCGGCGCCTTGGCGTAGATCTCGCTCGCATCCGGCAGGACTTCGTTCGGAGCGATTCCCGCCGCGCCGAAGAACTTGACCGGGTCCATGCCGCTCAGCAGGCCCTGGTGCGAGACCGTATCGATGCGCACCGTCTGTCCGGAACGGATGGTGAGCACCGGCGCGCGGCCGGCGGGCAGATGACCCCAGACGACCGTAGCGGAAGTGGATGGGACGTGCGCATCGACGCGATATGAGGCCGGCCACATGGAGGCGCAGCCGAAAACGGCGAGCGCGCACGGAATGACGCAGATCAGGCGAGCGAGCTTCATGGGTCCGCGGCTCCCGAGGAGGGACCCATTATAGCCTCGCAGAACCGGAGAGTTCCCGCCGGACCCGCCCGGCGCGCGGAGGGGGAGCGATTTTGAAGACGCGGCGCCTCGTCCCGGGCGCCGCCCTCTCGAACGCGGCGGAGCTCAGGCCGCCGCTGTAGCCGCAACCTTCTTGATCAAATCCCTCGCCCTGACCGGCTTCACCAGAAAGTCCTTCGCGCCCTGGCGCATGCCCCAGACGCGGTCGGTTTCCTGGTTCTTGCTCGTGCAGATGATGACCGGAATGTGCTTGGTCGCCTCGTCGTGCGAGATGGTCCGCGTCGCCTTGTAGCCGTCGATGCCCGGCATGACGATGTCCATCAGGATCACGTCGGGCATCTCGCTCTTGGATTTCTGGATGGCCTCGTCCCCGTTCTGGGCGATGATGCACTCGTAGCCCTGCTTGGAAAGCGCTTCCATGAAGAAATAGCGGTCGGTGGCCGAATCGTCGACGATCAGAATCTTCTTCCCCGCCATGGCAGTCTCCCTGTGTTCAGCTGGCGCGCAGCCGTTAAATAATCACGCGCAGGACCCTGCCGCAAGCGTCGAAAGAGCGTCGGCGGCGACGAGTCGTCGCCGTTTGCGCCCTCCCCGACCCTTGCGAACCGGTCTCTCTCCTCTATCAGCAAGACCGATGCCGGATACCGGGCTCAATGCCAACCGTTCCGCGTACAATGCGCGCCTTGCGAATCGAACCGACATGATCCGCCTCTCCCGAGTCACGCTCCGCCGCGGCGCCAAAACGCTGCTCGAAGGCGCCGACGTCGCGCTCAATCCCGGCGACAAGATCGGCCTGATCGGCGCGAACGGCTCCGGAAAATCGAGCCTGTTCGCGCTCCTGCGCGGCGAGCTGCACGCGGACAAGGGCGAGGTCGATTACCCGGCGCGGTGGCGCGTCGCCTACGTCGCGCAGGAGACGCCGGCGCTGGAGCGCCCCGCGCTCGAATACGCGATCGACGGCGATACGACGCTGCGCAAGCTCGAAACCGAGCTCGCCGCGGCCGAAGCCGCTGATGACGGCCACCGGATCGGCGAGCTCCACGCCGCGATGGACGACGCCGATGCGTACACGGTGCGCTCGCGCGCGGAGCAGCTCCTGCACGGCCTGGGTTTTTCGCACGAGCAGATGGGCGAACCCGTGGCGAGCTTCTCCGGCGGCTGGCGCATGCGGCTGAATCTCGCGCAAGCGCTGATGTGTCCCTCGGACCTCCTGCTGCTGGATGAGCCGACCAACCACCTCGACCTCGACGCCATCCTCTGGCTCGAGGAGTGGCTCAAGCGCTACGCGGGGACGCTTCTCATCGTTTCGCACGACCGCGATTTCCTGGACGGCGTGGTGGACGTGGTCGCGCATATCGACGCGAAGAAGCTCAGGCGTTACTCGGGCAACTACTCGAGCTTCGAGCGCCAGCGCGCCGCCGCGGTGGTTCTCGCTGCGGCGCAGTACGAAAAGCAGCAGCGCGAGCGCGAGCACCTGGAATCCTTCATCAACCGCTTCAGGGCGAAGGCCACCAAGGCAAAGCAGGCGCAAAGCCGCATGAAGATGCTGGCGAGGATGGAGGAGCTGGCTCCCTTGCACGTCTCCGCGCCCTTCTCGTTCGAGTTCCGCGAGCCGCTGAAGGCGCCCGATCCCCTGCTGGTGCTGGAGGACGCGGATGCCGGCTACAAAATGGAAGGCGCGCCGGACAAGACCGTCGTGCGCAATATCAGTTTCTCGCTGCAGAGCGGCCAGCGCTACGGCCTTCTCGGCATCAACGGCGCGGGGAAATCGACTCTCATCAAGACCATCGCCGGGGAGCTCGCGCCGCTCGCAGGCAAGGCGATCTTCAACAAGGGGCTCGCGGTCGGCTATTTCGCGCAGCACCAGATCGAGATGCTGCGTCACGACGAATCGCCGCTGTGGCACCTCGCGCGCATCGCACGGAACACGCGCGAGCAGGATTTGCGCAACTATCTCGGTGGCTTCAATTTCCCCGGCGATATGGCGACGACGTCGATCGCGACTTTCTCCGGCGGCGAGAAGGCGCGGCTCGCCCTCGCCCTCATCGTGTGGCAGCGCCCCAACCTGCTGCTCCTGGACGAGCCGACCAACCACCTCGACCTGGAAACGCGCGAGGCGCTGACGGTGGCGCTCGCCCAGTTCGAAGGCACGCTCGTGCTCGTCTCGCACGACCGGCACCTCCTGCGCGCGACGACCGACCAGTTCCTTATCGTCGCCGAAGGCAGGCTGCAAGCCTTCGACGGCGACCTCGAGGACTACCGCGACTGGCTGTTCAGGACCAAGCTGGCACCCACGGAAGAATCCGTGCCTTTGCCGGAAGCGGAGAAACC
>DATHHZ010000458.1:0-3795 GCA_035316965.1 Burkholderiales bacterium
GATTCATGAAAATCCGTTTCGCAGCGCTTGCGCTTGCGGTCGTCGTGTCCGCCGCGGCGCCGGCGCAGGACTATCCCGCCAGGCCGGTGCGCCTCGTGGTTCCCTACGCCGCCGGCGGCAATGCCGACATCTTCGGCCGCACGCTCGCCCAGAAGCTCGGCGGCGCGCTGAAGCGGCCGTTCGTCGTCGAGAACCGGGCCGGCGCGAACGGCGGCATCGGCGCGGACTTCGTCGCGAAGTCGGCGCCCGACGGCTACACGCTGCTCGTGACCGCCAACGGCCCCATCGTCGTCAACCCCGTGCTCTATGCCAAGGTACCCTACGATCCGGTCAGGGATTTCGCCCCCGTCGCCCAATGCACCGTATACCAGTATGTGCTGGTGACGCTCGCCGGGTCGCCCATCAAGAGCATCGCCGGCCTGATCGACGCGGCGCGCGCGCGACCCGGGGCCGTCTCCTATGGTTCGACCGGGGTCGGCGGCGGCAACCATCTTGCCGGCGAGCTGTTCGCGCTCGCGACGGGTACCCAGCTCACGCACGTGCCTTACAAGGGCAGCGCGCCGGCACTCGCCGACCTGCTCGGCGGCCAGCTCACTTTCATGTTCGATACGGTCATCACATCGGTTCCGCAGATCCGCGCCGGAAAGTTGCGCGCGTTCGCAGTGTCGAGCGGCAAGCGCGCCTCGAGTCTCCCCGAAGTCCCGACGATGCGGGAGGCGGGCATCGGGAACTTCGACATCTCGCAGTGGCAGGGCGTACTCGCCCCCGTCGGCACCCCCAAGGTCATTGTCGATCATCTCAACGCGGAACTCGTCAAGGCGATGCGCTCAGCCGACGTGCGCGAGCGCATCGTCACGCAGGGCGGAAACGAAATCGTGACCGGCACGCCGGAAGACTTCGCTGCGCTGATCAAAAGCGATCTGCAGATGTACGCCAAGCTGATCAAAGACGCCAGGATTCCGGCGCAATGAAGATCCTCGTCCTGCCCGGCGACGGCATCGGGCCCGAGATCACCGCGGCCACGCTCACCGTACTCGACCGCGCCAATGCCCTGTTCAAGCTGGACCTCCAGTGGCAGCACGAGGAAATCGGCCTCCCCGCCCTGAAGAAAGAAGGCACGACGCTCCCCGCCCGCGTGCTGGAGGCAGCGCGCTCCTCCGAGGGCGTGATTCTCGGCCCGCTTTCCACTTACGAGTACCCGCCGCGCGACAGGGGTGGCATCAACCCTTCGGCCGAATTTCGCACCAAGCTCGACCTCTACGCCAACATCCGTCCGGCAAAGTCGCGCCTGGGTGTCGGGCTCACCGGCAAACCCGTCGATCTGGTGATCTACCGTGAAAATACCGAAGGGTTTTACGCTGACCGGAACATGTACTCGGGCAGCGGCGAATTCATGCCTACCGAGGACATGGCGCTCGCGGTGCGCCGCGTCACCGCGAAGTGCTGCGAGCGCATCGCGCGCCGCGCTTTCGAGGCTGCGATGACTCGCCGCAGGAAAGTCACGGCCATACACAAGGCCAATGTCTTCAGAATCTCGGACGGTTTGTACCTGCGCGAGGTGCGCAAGGTGGCGAAGGAATTCCCCGTCGTTCAACTCGAGGAGATCATCGTGGACGCGATGGCCGCCCTCCTCCTGCGCGACCCGATGCGCTTCGATGTGATCGTCGCCGAGAATATGTACGGCGACATCCTTTCGGACGAGGCGTCCGAGCTTTCGGGCGGCCTGGGCCTCGGCGGCTCGATCAACGCCGGGGACGACTGTTGCATCGCTCAGGCGCAGCACGGCTCGGCGCCCGACATCGCGGGCAAGGACAAGGCGAACCCCACCTCGCTCATCCTTTCTGCCGCCATGCTGCTCGAATGGATTGCCGCGCGCCGCGGCAAGAGCGCGTTGGCCGCCGCTGCAAAGAAGATCGACGCCGCCGTGGACGCGACGCTGAAGGATCCTGCAACGCGCACCGCCGATCTCGGCGGAAAGATCGGAACCCGGGAATTCGCGAAGGCAGTGACGGCGAGGCTCGGCTAGTCTGGAGTCGCCGCAGTGCTATCCTATGCCATCCCCCCTGCATCGGAAGGAGTTGCCGTGACACGGTTTATTTTCATCATCGCCGCAGCGGCGCTTGCCGGCTGCGGCATCGAGACCGCCAGCACCGCGGCCACGGCCGCCGCGCTCAAGAAGCAGGAACTCGAGCAAAGCAAGAAGACCCTGGAACAAGCCCAGCAGAAGATCGGGCAGGCCATGGAGCAGGTACAGCAGTCGCAGCAGTCGCGCGAGGCTTCGGAGAAATAGCGGCTCGCCCGAGGAGGAGGACCATGAAGCGTCGTGCACCCTGGATGCTATTCGCGCTGGTCGCAGCGACGGTGGCGATGGTCCCGGGAGCCTACGCTCAGCAGAGTTCCTACCGCGAAGACGGCTGGGCGAAGCTCCCCGACGCAAGGAAGTGGGGACAGACGAGCGCGATCGACATCGATCGCGACGGCAATCTCTGGGTATTCGAGCGATGCGGCGCGAACTCCTGCGTCGGCTCGAACGTGGCGCCCGTCGTCAATCTCAGCCCATCGGGTAAATTCCTCAAGAGTTTCGGCGCGGGGATGTTCGCGTTTCCTCACGGCATCCACATCGACAGGGCCGGCAACGTGTGGGTCACCGACGCGGATGGAAAGGACGGCAAAGGCCACCAGGTCGTGAAATTCAGTGCGGAGGGAAAGGTCCTGCTGACGCTCGGCAGGGCCGGGGTCGCGGGGGACGGCCCGGAAACCTTCAACCGGCCGTCGGACGTGCTCACCGCTCCGAACGGCGACATTTTTGTCGCGGACGGACACGGCGGAGATTCCAACGCGCGCATCGTGAAGTTCTCGAAAGACGGAAAGTTCATCAAGACCTGGGGCAGGAAGGGAGCAGAACGCGGCGAGTTCGACACGCCCCACGCCCTCGCCATGGATTCCAGGGGGCGGCTGTTCGTCGGCGACCGCGGCAACAGCCGCATCCAGATCTTCGACCAGGAAGGGAATTTCCTCGAAGAGTGGAAGCAATTCGGCCGGCCAAGCGGGCTCTTCATCGATAGCAACGACACCCTGCACGTGGCCGATCACCAGTCCAACGCGAAGCTCAACCCCGGTTTCAAGCGTGGCATCCGGATCGGCAGCGCCAAGGACGGTGCGGTCGGTGCTTTCATCCCGGGCTTGGGCGCCGAGCCGGAAACCCAGAGCGTGGGAGAAGGCGTGGCGGCCGATGCGATCGGCAACGTCTACTGGGCCGAAACGGCCGGAATGACGGTGAGGAAATTCGTCAAGAAGTAGTCAGTGATTTTCGGGTCCGGGCCTTCCTAGTCCGAGCGCAAGCGCGCTCGCGCCCAGTCGATTGCGCGGCGTGTTTCGCGCGCTTTGACCGCGGCTTTCAACCGGATCCAGTCGGCCGCCTTCTCGGCTTGATACAGCGCGGTGGCATCGAGGTGGGCCTTGGTCAGCGCGATCAGTTCGTCCGCGCGCGCTGCATCGGTAAAGGCCGATGCGGCATCGGGCAGAACGTGGGGCCGTCCGCGCGGCGAGGCCTTGGCGAGGACGGCAGGAAGATGTTCCAGCACGAACCGCCAGGCCAGCTCGACCATCCCGCTGTCATCGCCGATGTGAGTGAGATTGAAAACCGCATCGCTCGGCGGCAGCTCATCGGTCAGCAGCAGTTCCATCAGCCGCCGCAGCAGCCTCGGGTCGCGCACCTGTCGCAGCGCTGCCTGCGCCTCCCACTTTTCGGTCATGTCGGCGGCGCTGCGCATGCGCTCGAGCAGGGCCTCGAAG
>DATHHZ010000459.1:0-9433 GCA_035316965.1 Burkholderiales bacterium
CGCCAGTCGGCGAAGGCCGCGGCCTTTGCGATCTTCACGTCCTGCATCGAGCCCGCCATGACGAGCGCAAAGGCCGCGGCCTTCGCCGACTGGCGCATCGCCGTGACCTGGCTGCACGCGGCGTCAGGAACACTCACCGCGCTCACGGGTCTGTGGATCGTGCTGCAGATGAACAACGTCCTGCCGCGCAGCCTGCACGTAGCCGCATGGAAAAACCTGATGCGCGCGGCCTTCGCCGGCTACTGGCTCACCGCGCTGCTCGGCTTCGCCACCTACTACTTCTGGTACTTAGCATGAGACGAATCGCCGCGATCCTTCTCGCCTCGCTCGCCGCCTTGTGGCCGGCGCCGCCCGCCGCGCAGCACGGCGCAAAGCCGGAAATCAACTCGCCTTTCCTCGTCAATCCCGACGTCGCGCGCTGGACGAAGGGTTTCGAGAACGAGGACCGAGAAGTCTACCGGAAGCGCAACGAGATACTCGCTGCGACCGGCGTGAAGCCGGGGATGGCGGTCGCCGACGTCGGCGCCGGGACCGGGCTCTTCACCATGCTCTTCGCCCAGGCGGTAAGCCCTGGCGGGCGCGTCTACGCGGTGGACATCTCGCGGGCCTTCATCGAGCACATCGGCGAGCGCGCCAAGGCGGAAGGGCTGGACAACGTCACAACCATCCTCACGAAGGGCACCGAGACCGAGTTGCCCGAGGCCTCGGTCGACCTCGTCTACACCTGCGACACTTACCACCATTTCGAGCATCCGGAGCAGACCCTGCAATCGATCCGCAAGGCGCTCCGCCCGGGCGGCCGCATGGTGGTGATCGATTTCGAAAAAATTCCGGGCCAGACGCACCAACAGCGCATCGACCACACGCGCGCGGACAAGCAGACCGCGATCAGGGAAATCGAAGCCGCCGGCTTCCGCTTCGTCGAGGAAAAGAAGCTGATGCGCGAGAACTACTTCGTCGTGTTCCAGCGGCCCTAGCCCTTGCCGTCATTCCCGCGCACGCGGGAATCCAGAGCCCTTGCCGTCATTCCCGCGCACGCGGGAATCCAGAGTTTCTCAAAGTGCCTGGACTCCCGCTTACGCGGGAGTGACAACGTATTGCCGGGATGGCAATCACAGGAACGTGATCAGCATCCGCGTCGCCATCGCGTAGAAGAGCACCGCGAAAATCCGCTTGAGCCACACCGTCGGCAGGCGGTGCGCGGCAGCCGCGCCGAGCGGCGCCACCAGCATGCTCGCCACCACGATCCCCGCGAGCGCGGGCAGGAAAACGAAGCCGACCGAGTAGGGCGGCAGGCCCGTTTCGCGCAGGCCGGTGGCGACGAATCCGATCGTTCCGGAGAGCGCGATCGGAAAGCCGATCACCGCCGCCGTGCCGATCGCCTGGAGCATCGGCACGTTGCACCAGAGCATGAAGGGCACGGTCATGAACGCGCCGCCGATCGCCGTGAACGCGGAGACCGCGCTCACCAGAAATCCGAAGGCGAACATTCCCGCGAACCCCGGCGGCTCGCGCGAGGCTTTGGGCTTGCGATCGAGCAGCAGGTTGGTCGCGGCGAGGTAGATCACCGCGGTGAATATCGCGGCGAACGCCGCGGGGGGGATGAAACTCGCGATCCAGGAGCCGGCAAGGCCCCCCGCGAGAACGCCGGGCGTGATGTTCCTCGCGATGTCCCAGCGGATCGCTCCGCGCGCGGCGTGGGCGCGCACGCGCGCCACCGAGGTGAAGAGGATGGTCGCCATCGCGGTGCCCACGGCCAGATGCAGGATATGGGCCTTCGGCAGGCCCTGCGCCTCGAAGAACCAGACAAGGAGCGGCACCATGATCGCCCCGCCGCCGATGCCGAGCATCCCGGCGAAGAAGCCCACGGCCACTCCGATGGCGGCGTAGCCGAGCCACCACTCCACCGATCAGACCCTTTCCGCCAGCCAGGCGCGCACTCGCGTCTTCTCGGCCGTGGTCATGTGCAGCCCGCACTTGGTGCGCCGCCACAGCACATCCTCGGCCTCGCGCGCCCATTCGTTCCTGACGAGGTATTCGAGCTCGCGCTCGTAGAGGCCACCGCCGAAGTTCTCACCGAGCCCGCGCTCCTCGCTCGCGTCCCCGATGATTTCCTCGGCGAGCGCCCCGTGCCTGCGGAGCACGCGCGTCAGCCAGACCTTCGGCAGGCGCGGATGGCGCCTGCGGTAATCGAGGAGCAGCCCCCGGAAGCTCCGTCCGCCCAGATTCCCGCCCGGGAGAGGCTCGGTGTGCGTCCAGGCGGGCTTGCCGGGAAAACGCCCGGAGAGCTTTTCCATCGCCTGCTCGGCGAGCTTTCGGTAGGTGGTGATCTTGCCGCCGAACACCGAAAGGACCGGCGCGCCGTCCGGCTCAGCTCCGGTGTCGAGCAGCAGGTGGTAATCGCGCGTCACCGCCGATGGATTTTCGCTCCCGTCGTCGTAGAGCGGGCGCACGCCCGAATAGCTCCACACCACCATGCCGGGAGTGATGGGGTTCCTCGCGTAGCGGCTCGCCGCCTCGCACAGGTAGTCGATCTCCTTGCGCGAGATCCTCGCCCGATAGTCGTCGCGCGTGACCGGCACGTCGGTCGTGCCGACGAGCGTGAACTGCCGCTCGTAGGGAATCATGAAAATCACGCGCCGGTCCGGGTTCTGCAGGATGAAGGCGTGGCGCTCCTCGTGGATGCGCGGCACGACGATATGGCTGCCTTTCACCAGGCGCACCGTCGCGGGAAGCTTGATCTTGAGCGCCTCGTCGAGCACCTGCCTCACCCAGGGCCCGGCGGCGTTCACGGTCGCGCTCGCGCGCACCGTGCGGCTGCCCCGCTCGCCGTTCAAGGTCGCGGCCCACTCCCCGCCCTCGCGCCGCGCCGACACGAACCGGGTGTGGGTCTGGATGGTGGCGCCGTGCGCGGCCGCCGAGCGCGCGTTGAGCACCACCAGGCGCGCGTCGTCGACCCAGCAGTCGTAGTAGACGAAGCCGCGCTTGAACTCGGGCTTGAGGCCGGCCCCGTAGCCGTTGTCGGCGAGGCGGACGCCCTTCGACATCGGCAGCGAGCTCTTGCTTCCGAAGCCGAGCATGCGGTGACCGAGATGGTCGTAGAGGAAGAGACCGGCGCGTATCATCCATGCGGGCCGCAGGTGCGATTCGTGCGGCAGCACGAATTCCAGCGGCCAGATGATGTGCGGGGCGATCTTGAGCAGCGTTTCGCGCTCGGCGAGCGCTTCGGCGACGAGGCGGAATTCGAAATACTCCAGGTAGCGAAGCCCGCCGTGGATGAGCTTGGTCGAAGCCGACGAGGTCGCCGAGGCGAGATCGTTTTGCTCGACCAGCAGCACCTTCAGGCCGCGCCCTGCGGCATCGCGCGCGATTCCCGCGCCGTTGATGCCGCCGCCGATGATCAGGAGGTCGTAATGCTCGGAGTCCACGCTGGATTGGATTCTACGCGAGTCGGACGCGGCGGTGACCGCGGCGCCGCCCGCCCGAGGCGGGCTTTTCCGCGCCGCGGCGCGCTTGCCTCAGAATACGCGCTGTGCAGCGCACCGTCCTCATTCCCCTCATCGTCGCCTGCTCCCTGTTCATGGAGAACATGGACTCGACGGTGATCGCGACTTCGCTCCCGGCCATCGCGGTCGATATCGGCGAGAGCCCGCTCGCGCTCAAGCTCGCGCTGACCTCTTATCTCGTCGGTCTCGCGGTATTCATCCCGATCAGCGGCTGGGTCGCGGACCGCCTCGGCTCGCGCACCGTGTTCGCGAGCGCCATCGTCGTGTTCGTCGCCGGATCGCTGCTGTGCGCCGTGTCGAGCACGCTCGCCGCGTTCGTCGCCGCGCGCTTCCTGCAGGGCGTCGGCGGGGCGATGATGGTGCCGGTCGGGCGTCTCGTCCTGCTGCGCGCCGTGCCGAAGAACGAGCTCGTCGCCGCGCTCAACTACCTCACCATTCCGGCGCTGCTCGGGCCCGTGACCGGGCCGGCGCTGGGCGGGGCGATCACGCTGTACTTTCACTGGCGCTGGATCTTCCTGATCAACCTGCCGATCGGCGTGCTGGGGCTCTACCTCGTGCTGCGCCACATCCCGAACGTGAAGGAGCCCGAAATGCCGGCGCTCGACCTCAGCGGCTTCGCGCTCACGGGAGTCGGGCTGTCGGTGCTGATGCTGGGAATATCGTCCCTGGGCGGCCATCTGCTGCCCGACAAAATCACCGCGGCCTGCATCATCCTGGGCGCGCTCGCGCTGGCGGCCTATCCGTGGCACGCGCGGCGCGTGGCGCATCCGGTGATCGACCTCTCGCTCTTCAGGCTGCCGACCTTCCACACCGGCGTCCTCGCGGGGAGCCTGTTCCGCATCGGCGTCGGCGCGACGCCGTTTCTGCTGCCGCTCCTGCTGCAGCTCGGCTTCGGAATGAATCCGCTGCAATCGGGGCTGCTCACCTGCGCGACCGCCGTCGGCGCGATGTTCATGAAGACGCTGACCACGATCATCCTCAGGCGGTTCGGATTCCGCAGGGTGCTCACGGTCAACGCACTCGTCGCATCCGCCGCCATCGGCGTATTCGGCCTCTTTACCGCGGCGACGCCGCACGTCGTGATCTTCCTGGTGCTGCTCGCCTCCGGCTGCGTGCGCTCGCTGCAGTTCACCGCCCTGCAGGCGATCTCGTTCGCCGAGGTGACGCGCGAGACCATGAGCCAGGCGTCCAGCATCGCCAGCATGGCGCAGCGCCTCGCACAGAGTCTCGGCGTTGCGCTCGGCGCCTACGCGCTGCAGGTCTCGAGCCTTGCACAGGGGCACGCCGATGTCGTCAGCGCCGATTTCGCACCGGCCTTCGTCGCGGTGGCGCTGCTTTCCGCGGTGTCGCTCTTCTTCCACGCTGCGCTCCCCGCCGATGCGGGCGCCGAAGTGTCGGGACAAGGCAGGGGCAGGTAGCGGCCGGTCGGGAAGCTCAGGCCGAACGGAACGTTGCGCTCACCGCAACGCCCTCGCCCGAGGGGAGATTGCGCGCATGGACCTCGCCGCCGTGGAATTCCGCGATGAGCCGCGCGATGTAGAGGCCCAGGCCGAGGTGCGGCTCCGCGCTATTCCCTTCGCCGCGGCGCTCGCCGCGCACCGATACCATCGATTCGAACAGTTTTCCGCGCATCCCTTCCGGCAGCAGCGGCCCCTTGTTCTCGACGTCGAGCTCGATGAGGCCGTTCGCGACGGAAAGAGAGATCCGGATCGGGTCGTCCCTCTTGCCGGCGGCTGCGAAATCCACCGCGTTCGCGACGAACTTGTCGAGCAGTTGCGCGGCAAGATCGGGTGAACCCTCGGTCATCGCCTTCTCGTGCGCCTGTCTCAATTCGAAGAGCTTGTCCGGATAGGCGAGGCGGTAGCCCTCCACGCTGCCCGATACGACCGCGGCGAGGTCGAAGCGCTCGCGCTCGACCGAGGCGAGGCCCTGCTCCAGGCGCGTCGCCTCGCTCATGCGCGTGAGAATCGTCCCGAGGCGCTTGAGGCCTTCTTCCGCGCGGTCGATGTAGACGCGCGCGTCGGCCGGCGCGAGCTTCAGGTTTTCCAGCGAGGAGCGCACCACCGCGATCGGGGTGCGCAGCTCGTGCGAGAGACGGCTCGCCAGGCTCTCCAGATAGGCGTGGTGCTGCGAGAGCTTGCCGAGCATCGCCGAGAAGCTGCGCGACAGGTCGCCGATCTCGTCGCCCGCGTCCTGCGCGGTGAGCAGACGTGAATGCGGGTGCGCGAGCCGCCCGTGCGCGTCGATCGCCGTTTCGGCCTCGTCGCGCAGCCGCCGGATGCGCGTGGAGATGCGCGTGGCGAACCAGATGAGCACAGCCGCGGCCACCGCGAACGCCGCGAGGGTCAGCACCAGCAGCCGCTCGAGCGCCTGGCTGCGCACCGAGAGGATGGGGTTGGTGCTCTCCTCGACGACGACCGCGCCTGCGACCTCGTCGCCGTTCCAGATCGGGTGCGCGGCCGAGATCACCACGGCGCGCCCGTCGGGCGTGTTGCGCAGGCGAAATCCCGGGCGGCCCTGCAGGGCGCCGGCGATCTCGCGGCCCGTGGCGAGCGCGTCGTCGGCGATGGCGTCGTCGAAATCCTCGTTCGGGCGCGGGATCAGCCAACCGAGCACGCGCCGCGTAAAAGTCTCTTCGGCCTCGCCCCCTTCGCGCCGCAGGCTGCCGGCGAGCGCGAGCACGCGCAGGTCGCGCGTCACCACCCAGATGCGCGAGGTTGTCCGCTCCACGCCCTTCAGGATCTCGGCGATCTCCTCGGTTTCGCTCCGCCCGGCGGACTCTTCGCGGTCGATGATCAGCGCGGGCCCGGAGCCCTCGTCGGGCGGCTCGCCGCGCTCGGCGGCAAGGCGCCGCAGCTCTTCCTCGGCCTCGCGCCGCACGTCGGTGTCGCGCGGCGGAGGTGCGCGCATGAGCTTCGGCCGATCATGGAGGGCGGTGGCGACGGCGCGCGCCGTGGCGAGCAGCGCCTGCTCCTGGCCTTCGAGCAGAAATCGCTCCATCTCGCGCACGTAGTTGTAACCCGCCCAGGGCAGCGCAAGGAGCACCAGCGCCACCAGCGCGAGCTTGGTGCGAAGGCTGAGGCGCGGAAAATAAGCGGCGAGCTTCAAGGGGCGAGTTTCAAGACTGCGTATCCCCTCCTCTTTTGAGGAGGGGTGCCGCCGCAGGCGGCGGGGTGGTCTGGCCAACGACCACCCCGGCTGCTTCGCAGCCACCCCTCCTTTTCAAGGAGGGGAGAAGAAGGATCACGCTTTCCACCGATACCCCTTCACGCCTTCCAGCGGTAGCCCATCCCGTACACCGTATCGATCTGCTCGAACGCGGGATCGACCGCGCCGAATTTCCTGCGGATGCGCTTCACGTGCGAGGTGATCGTGCCCTCGTCCACGACCAGATTCGCCTCGCGCATGAGGCCCTCGCGGTCTTTCACGTGGCCGGGGAATTTTGCGAGCGTGTGCACCATCCAGAACTCGGTGAGCGTCAGCCCGACTGGCCTGTCTTTCCACGACGCGGTGAAGCGCTTCGCGTCGAGCTTCAATGCCCCGCGCTCGAGCACTTCCTCGGCCGCCTTCGGCTCGCGCAGCGCATCGATCCTGCGAAACAGCGCCGAGATGCGCGCAAGCAGGTGCGGAAGGCTCACGTCCTTGGTGAGATAGTCGTCCGCGCCCAGGCGCAGGCCCGAGACCGCGTCGAAGTCCGAGTCGCGCGCGGTGAGAAAAAGGATCGGCAAACTGGGAGCGAGGGCGCGGAGCTCGCGGCACAGCGTAAAGCCCCCGTCGGGCTCCTCGCCCAGGCCGATGTCGATCACGGCGAGATCGGGAAGCCGCGTCCTGAAAGCGCCCATCGCCTCGCCTCGCGCCGCGTGCGCGCTCACCTCGTAGCCGTGCTTCCTGAGCGCGTCCGCGTAGTTGGCGCGGATTGCGGCGTCGTCTTCGACGATGGCGATGCGGCGGGGCATGGTTGACTTGGGTTCATCCCCTCCTCGACGAGGAGGGGTGCCGCCGCAGGCGGCGGGGTGGTGATACGCGCTAAAACCACCCCGGCGCTTCGCGCCACCCCTCCTTAAAAAAGGAGGGGAAACTAACTCGCGCTGAATATAGCGCATTCCTTCTCCTCCCGGCCTCGACTCCGCGCGCTGCCATTTTCTTGCCACAATTCTTCGGCAGCTTTCCATTTTCTTCGCCCGGCGGAGCCCTTTTCGGGCGCTTCAATACCGGACAAGGCCCGAAGCAGCCCTGCACAAAAGGAGATCGAAGATGGAAGCTTCAAGCAGCAGGTCCAGGATACGCCCGATCGTCGTCGATTTTCTCGCGACGCTGTTCCTCACGTTCTGCATCGGCGTTGCCGCGGCCGTGGTTCTCGGCGCATGCGCGATGCTCATGGCGGGCGAGGCGCGCGGCGCGGAGCCGGGCGAAGGCCCGCCGATGAAGATGGACGCCGTGCAGGAGGAAGCGCCCGCCGAGGAGACGCGCGCGAAAGCCATCGAGCTCGCGCTCACGCATCAACTCGTCACCAAGTACGCGAGCCTCATCGCCATCGACCGCACGCCGGCGCGTCCCGTGGACCCCGATCGAAGCGCGCCGGCACGCGAGGTTCCCGCGCCCGCGCCGAGGGCGAGGCCGTCGAAAATCGACTAAATGCGATTTGCCCGAAACCTCGAACGCTGCAGAGACGTTACTCCCTGGAAGGAGCGCCGGTTTTCATGTGCGGGACATTGGCAATCGCCCGACGCCGGCGTCGGTTTTCCGGAGATTTGAATTTGACTGGTGCAACACGGCAACTAGCTGTAAACACGCCTGGTTCCGGGTTTTCCGGGCCAGGGCATGCTTCTTGCGACGAGTTGGGTATGGCAACGCAGACCGCAAACAGGAGAGAGTCCGACCGGATCCCGATGGGGGTGGAGAGCGCGCTGCCCTGGGTCCCCGTTCCCTCGTCGGAGTCGGTGCAACCGCCCAAGGCAAAGACCGGCATTCTGGGCAAACTCGTCCTCGTCCTCCTGGTGCTGATTTTCCTCTTCGGCGTCTGGCAGATCGGCATGAAACTGTACCAGGCCAATGCGCCGCTCGCGCAGGTGATCGACAGGAAGGGATAGTCAAGAACCGAGGCGCCGGCACGCTAAGGCCGCAAGGGTTCACCTTCCTCCCCTCTGTCCTTGAGTGCCCGGCGGCTTCGGCAAGCCGGGATTTTCCGGAAGCGCGGCTCGCCCGCTACGGCTCGAGCGACCCCAGGTACGCGGCGATCGCCACCATGTCTTCGATGCTGAGCTTGGCGACCACCGCTTTCATCAGCTCGGCCAAAGAGCCGGTGCGGTTGCCGTTCTGCATGTCGTTCAGCTGGCGGACGGCGTAGATCGGCGGGCGCCCGGTGATGCCCGGCACCTCGCCCAGTCCCTTCAGCGATGCGCCGTGGCAGATCGCGCAGGGAACGGTTTGCCCTGAGCCTCCGCTCGTCACCAGCGCCTTGCCTTTCGCGAGGCTGCCGACCGGCACGTAGTCGATGAAACCGGAGTGCGGGTCGCGGCTGTGCGCCCGCACCGCGTCCTGCGGCAGCACGATGATGCGGTTGCCGAGCGGCTCGGTGCCGCCTTCGGGCGCGGCGAAGCGCATGGCCCCCGGGCCGACGTAGGTTTTCGGCACGGTGTCGGTCTCGACCACCTTCGTCCAGACTCCCGGCTTCAAGCCCGCGAAATATTCGCTCGCGGCGCGCACGTCGGCGTCCGACATCGCCTTCGCGATATCGATCATCGCGTTCGCTCTGACGCCCTTCCTGCCTCCGTTCTTGAACTCGGCCATCTGGCGCACGAGGTACGCGGCGGGCAGACCCGCGAGGCTGGAGGATTCGGGGTGACCGTCTCCCGTCGGAAGATGGCAGAGGGCGCAGGCGCGCGCGGGCTTTTTCCCGTTGGCGACGATCTCCGGCATCGGCGGAT
>DATHHZ010000460.1:0-2589 GCA_035316965.1 Burkholderiales bacterium
CCAGTCGATTCGATGGGCGTTGGCCCGGGCCCGGGCCATCGGTACGAGCGCCTGTCCTTTCTTGGCCGCGTGCTGTGTGCGGACCTTTTCATAGTCTTCGCGCACCGACTGCACATAGCCTCGACTCAAGGCGGTGGAGAGCAGATTGGAGCACACCGATACCGACCGGGACGCGTCGGGTACGTACACGGTGGAGTGGGCGTAGTGCGGCGCGATCTTGACCGCGGTGTGCACGCGCGAGGTCGTCGCTCCGCCGATGAGAAGGGGGAGGGTGAAGCCCCGGCGCTGCATCTCGTGCGCGACGTGCGCCATTTCCTCGAGCGAAGGCGTGATCAGGCCCGACAGACCGATGATGTCGGCGTTCTCCGCCAGCGCGGTGTCGAGGATCTTCTGCGCCGGGACCATGACGCCCAGATTGATGACCTCGAAGTTGTTGCACTGGAGCACCACGCCGACGATGTTCTTGCCGATGTCGTGCACGTCGCCCTTCACGGTCGCGACCACGATCTTGCCCTTGGGCTTCAGGTCGCCGGACTTTTCCTTTTCGGCTTCGATGAAAGGGATGAGGTGTGCCACGGCCTGCTTCATCACGCGCGCCGATTTCACCACCTGAGGCAGGAACATCTTGCCCGATCCGAACAGGTCTCCGACGATGTTCATGCCGTCCATGAGCGGTCCCTCGATAACCTGGATCGGACGCTCGAATTTCTGCCGGGCTTCCTCGGTGTCCTCGACCACCCAGTCCGCGATCCCCTTTACGAGCGCGTGGGCGAGACGTTGCTCGACCGTCCCTTTGCGCCACTCCAGCTCGTCGGCCTGTGCCTTGCCCGGGCTCTTCACGGTAGTGGCGAATTCCACCAGGCGCTCGCCCGCGTCGGGCCGCCGGTTGAGCACCACGTCTTCGGCCCGCTCGCGCAGGTCCGCCGGAATTTCCTCGTAGACTCCGAGCTGCCCGGCGTTGACGATGCCCATGGTCATGCCGGCCCGGATGGCGTGATAGAGGAAGACGGTGTGGATCGCTTCGCGCACGGCGTCGTTGCCGCGGAAAGAGAACGAGACGTTCGACACCCCGCCCGAGACCTTGGCGTGCGGCAGCTCGCGCTTGATCGCGCGGGTCGCTTCGATGAAGTCCCGGCCGTAATTGTTGTGCTCCTCGATGCCGGTCGCGACCGCGAAGATGTTGGGGTCGAAAACGACGTCTTCGGGCGGGAAGCCGACCTGCTCGACCAGGAGGCGGTAGCAGCGCCGGGAGATCTCGATTTTCCGCGCAAGCGAGTCGGCCTGGCCCTGCTCGTCGAAGGCCATGACGATCACAGCCGCGCCGTAGCGGCGCGCGAGCCGCGCGTGCCGGACGAATTCCCCTTCGCCCTCCTTGAGGGAGATCGAGTTGACCACGCATTTGCCCTGCACGCACTTGAGTCCGGCTTCGATCACCGACCACTTCGAGGAATCGATCATCACCGGCACGCGCGAGATGTCCGGCTCGGACCCGATGAGGTGCAGGAAGGTGGTCATGGCCTTGTGGGAGTCGAGCATCGCCTCATCCATGTTCACGTCGATCATCTGGGCGCCGTTCTCGACCTGCTGGCGCGCCACGGCGAGGCCTTCCTGGTAGTCGCCGGCGAGGATCAGGCGGGCGAAGGCCCGTGAGCCGGAGACGTTGGTCCGCTCTCCCACGTTGACGAATAGGGATTCGTCGCCGATGTTCAGCGGCTCGAGGCCGGAGAGCCGCAGCTTCTTTTCGGCGGCAGGCGGCTTGCGGGGGGGAAGCTCGCGCACCGCTGTTGCGATGGCGCGGATGTGATCGGGCGTCGTGCCGCAGCAGCCGCCGACGATGTTCAGAAAGCCGCTTTCCGCGAACTCCCTGAGCAGGCCGGACGTGTATTCCGGCGTTTCGTCGTACCCCGTGTCCGAAAGCGGATTGGGGAGTCCCGCGTTCGGGTAGCAGCTGATGTAGGTGTCGGCGACGTTCGACAGCTCCTCGATATAGGGGCGCATGAGTTTCGCGCCCAGCGCGCAGTTCAAGCCCACTGCGATCGGCCGCGCGTGGCGCAGGGAATTCCAGAAGGCTTCCGGAGTCTGGCCGGTGAGGGTGCGCCCGGACTGGTCGGTGATGGTGCCCGACACGATGACGGGGAGCCGCCGTCCGCGCTCTTCGAAGAGCGCCTCGACCGCGAAGATCGCCGCCTTGGCGTTCAGCGTGTCGAAAATGGTCTCGAGGAGAATCAGGTCGGCACCGCCGTCGGCGAGACCCGCGAGCGCCTCGCCGTAGACTTGCACGAGCTCGTCGAAATAGATGTTGCGGAAACCCGGATCGTTGACTTCGGGCGAGATCGACGCGGTCTTGTTGGTCGGCCCGAGCACGCCGGCGACAAAGCGCGGCTTGCCCGGGTCGCGCTCGGTGAACCGGTCCGCCGCCTCGCGGGCGAGCCTGGCCGCGGCGTGGTTCAACTCGTACACCAGGCGCTCCAGCCCGTAGTCGGCCTGCGAAGGGGCGTTCGAGTTGAAGGTATTGGTCTCGATGATGTCGGCGCCCGCCTCGAGGTATTTGGAGTGGATATCGCCGATCACCTCGGGCCGGGTCAGCGT
>DATHHZ010000461.1:0-5635 GCA_035316965.1 Burkholderiales bacterium
CTGATATGGAGTTCGAACTTGGGCAAAGGCGATAAACGCACATTCCGCGGCAAAGTCTTCAAGGGATCGCACGGCAAGACCCGACCGCGCAAGGCGAAAAAACCGGCGAAGAAACCCGCCTGATTTCCGCAAGCGGTCAAAACTCTATCGGGTCCACGTCCAGATGCCAGCGCACCCCGTGCGCGGGCGTGCGGTACAGCGAGTCGCTCCATTCCGCGAGGAACGCTTGTAGGCGCGATCGAGAGCGCGATTGCACGAGTACCTGCGCGCGCTCCATGCCCGCGAGCCGCGCGAGCGACATTGGCGCCGGATCGAACACGGTGATCGAGGCGCTCCCTCGCGGTGACTGGTCGATGGCTGACCGAAGAAAGCGCTGCGCGCGAAGCGCGTCGTGGCTTTCCGCGCGCAGAGCCGCTTCGAAAACGAAGGGCGGAAACCCGGCCTCCCGGCGCTCCGCAAGCACGCTCCTGGCAAAGCCCCTGTAGTCATGGCGCACAAGCGACTGGTACAGAGGATGCTCGGGATAGCGCGTCTGGATCAGCACCTCGCCCGGCAGATTCGCGCGTCCGGCGCGTCCGGCGACCTGCTGCAACTGTGCAAAGGTTCGCTCGCTCGCCCGATAGTCGCTCGAGAACAAGCCGCTGTCGGCGTTGAGCACGCCTGCAAGGGTCAAGCGCTCGAAATGGTGGCCCTTGGCGAGGATCTGCGTGCCGATGAGGATATCGGCGTGTGTGGCGCGCTCGAGCAGATCTTCGAGCCCACTCTTCGCGCGCGCGCTGTCGCTGTCGACGCGCAGGATGCGCGCTTGCGGAAATTTTTCGCCCAGCATTAGCTCGATCCGCTGCGTCCCGCGTCCGAACGCCTGCAAATCAGGGTTACCGCATTCCGGACAGGCGCGCGGAATGCCTTCTGTGAGTCCGCAATGGTGGCAGTTCAGCCGTTGCACGGCCAAGTGCACGACCATGTTCGCCGAGCAACGCCTGCAGCCCTTGACCCAGCCGCAAGCGGGGCAGGCGAGGGCCGGCGCATAGCCGCGGCGATTGAGGAAAACGAGCGACTGCTCCCCGCGCGCAAGGCGCGCCGCGAGCGCCTCGAGTAGGGGCGGAGCAATTCCCTCCTGGGACGGGTGCACCCGCGTGTCGATCAGGCGTATTGCAGGTAGGACCGCCCGGTCGATGGCGCGTCGCGTTAGGGGCACGAGCTCGTATTTGCCCGAAGTCGCGTGCTGGAAGCTTTCCAGCGAAGGCGTGGCCGAGCACAGAACGACCGGTACGCCGGCGATTTGGCCCCGTGTGATTGCGAGGTCGCGTGCCGAATAGCGCACCCCCTCACGTTGCTTGAACGAGGCATCCTGCTCTTCATCGACCACGACCAGCCCCAGACGGGGGAGCGGCGCAAATACCGCGAGCCGCGTGCCGAGCACGATGTCGGCGCGACCGCTGTGGGCGAGGAGCCATCCGCGGACGCGCTCCAGTTCAGCCATGGCGCTCGTCTGCGTGACGATGCTGGCGCCCGGGAATCGGTCGCGAAACGCAGCCTCGAGGGCAGGAGTGAGCGCTATCTCGGGTACGAGAATCAAGACTTGTTTGCTGCGGGCGAGGACCTCCGCAGTCAGCTGGAGATAGATCTCTGTCTTACCGCTGCCGGTGACTCCAAAGAGGAGACTCACCCGGAATTTCTCCAGCCCTCCGCGCAAAATGGCGATCGCCTGCCGCTGCTCGGAGGTCAGTTCGTGCGCATGGACGAAACGGGGCTCGGACCGCTCCGGCTCGATCGAAGCGATCCAACCCGTTTCAATGCTGCGCCTCAACAGGTTCCGGCCCCCACTCGCTTGCGCGGCGAGTTCGGATGCGGATGCCCGGCCCTTCGCAAGCCGCGAAAGCAGTGCGCGCAGGCGCCGGTGCCGCGATGGAATCGCCGCAAGCGCGTCGGCTCCTGCGGGCGTGAGGGCGTAGTCGCGCGGCGCATCCGGAATGGGCCGGGCGCTGCGCAGCCGCGGCGGCAAAGCGGCAGCAACGACCTCGCCCAACGGGCGCTGATAGTAGTTGCTGCAGAATTTCGCAAGTTCCATCCACTCGCGCCGAAGCGGCGCGACCTCGCGCAGGATTCTTTCGGCCGCGCGGAGCCGAGACGTCGGCACCTCGGACTCGGTGGCGAGCTCGACGATCAGTCCGACCAGGCGTTTCTTGCCGAAAGGCACCAGTACTCGGCAGCCGATGTCCGCTCGGGTTGCGTCGTCCGCCCGGTAGTCGAACAACTTCGGGAGCGGAACGTCGAGTGCGACGCGAACAATCATTTCTTTGAAGTATCGAGCGCGGCGCGCTATTCGAGTGAAATCTCTGGCCGCGCCGGTAAAGTGCTTGGTTGTTTGGGGTTTTTCGAGTTTTTCACAGAATGTGTGAGTAACTGTGTGAGTAAGGCTTTCACGCTACTGTAACTCACACTTCTGCAAGGAAATTTTCTCGCTGCTCAAAATGCGAGCGCATTGAAATAAACCGATAAATCAGCGGATTGCAGACCTCTCCGGGCAAGTCCTCGAAACTCCGCGCCAGATGGGGCTTTACGGGCAGCACTGTGTATAAGTCGTTTGGCGCGACCCGCGCGCAACACTGCGTTTTTCCTCCCGTCAGTGGAATTTCGGGCTCAATTCGTGCACAGCGGCGACCAAAGCGGCCACGTTTTCCGGAGGCGTGAGCTGCGGAACGCCATGACCCAGATTGAATACGTGGCCGGCTCCGCTCCCGAAGGACTCGAGCGCCTTCTGAACCTCGCGACGGACGACTTCGGGCGAGGCCAGCAGCACCGCGGGATCGAGATTGCCCTGCAGCGCGGCGCCGGCACCGATCCTCCGGCGCGCATCTCCGAGGTCGACGCTCCAGTCCAGACCGACGCAATCGCATCCGGTTGCGGCGATCCGCTCAAGCCAGGGCGCCCCGCCCTTGGTGAAGACGATGACCGGGACGCGCGTCGCACCTGAGCTGCGCTTGAGCTGAGACAACACCCTCTGGATGTATTCGAGCGAGAACTCCCTGTAAGACGCAGCTGAAAGGCTGCCGCCCCATGTGTCGAAGATCATCACTACGTTCACGCCCGCCTCGATCTGCGCGTTCAACAGGGCCGCGACCGCCCGGGTATTGGTCTCGAGAAGGCGATGAAGAAGGCTGGGATGCTGGTGCAGCATGAGCTTCACGTTGCGCCAGTCGTCGCTCGCCTGCCCCTCCACCATGTAGCAGGCGAGCGTGTAAGGGCTGCCGGAGAACCCGATGAGGGGAACTTTGCCGGCCAGGGTACGCCGGACCTCGCCGATCGCGTCGGTGACGTAGCGCAAGCTCTCGCTCGGGTCGGGTGCGGCGAGCTTTGCAATCGAGGTTTCGTCGCGTAGCGGTCGCTCGAAGCGCGGCCCTTCTCCCTCTGCGAAGTAGAGTCCCAATCCCATCGCGTCAGGAATGGTGAGAATGTCCGAGAACAGGATCGCCGCATCCAGGGGGAACCGCTCGAGGGGCTGCAGCGTCACTTCAGCCGCGAGCGAGGGGGTTTTGCACAGCGCGAGGAAGCTCCCCGCGCGGCGCCGCGTCTCGTTGTATTCGGGAAGGTAGCGCCCCGCCTGGCGCATCAGCCATACCGGCGTGTACGCGGTCGGCTGCCTGAAGAGCGCGCGTATCAGCGTGTCGTTCTGCAGCGCAGGCATCGGCTCAGAGCTTCATCAAGCGGCGGGTGATGAATTCCCACTCGTCCGCGCTCACCGGGGTGATGGAAAGCCGGTTGCCGCGCGCGAGAGTGCGCATCTCGGACAGCTCGCGGCGGCCGCGCAGCTCGGCGAGGCCGACCAGCCGGGTCTTCTTGACGAATTGGACGTCGACATTGAACCAGCGGGGCGACTCGCGCTTCGCCTCGATGTCGAAGTAGGGGCTTTTCCGATCGAACTGGCTTGCATCGGGATACGCCGCCGATGAGACTTGTGCGATGCCCGCGATGCCGGGTTCGGGACAGCTCGAGTGATAGAAGAAGACCTTGTCACCGATCTGCATCTGCTTGAGCATGAAGTTACGCGCCTGGTAGTTACGCACCCCGAACCAGGCCGTGGTCTTGCCTGGAGCCGCGGCGAGATCGTCGATGCTGAATTCATCGGGCTCGGACTTCATCAACCAGAAGGCCATGATCGGGGTTCCACTCCGGGCCCACAAACGAAAACGCAGGCTGGCGCCTGCGTTCTCATCTGTTGCTCCTGCTTTCTCGTCTACTGGAGTCCCCCGCCGGTGCCGCTAGAACCGATTCCTGAACCTTTCGGTTCAAGGTGGTCGCTTTCCGGTCACATCAGGTACATCCGACTAGGGACGCGCACAACAGTGACACTTGGGTCAGCAACCCAATTCAAGCTGTTGGTTCAAGAATTTTCCGGGTCTTGGCGTACACCGCAGGGGACAATTCCTAAGGCACCGCCCGATCTATCTGACGCCTTGCACCTACGGAGCGAGGGCCTGATCGAGCGTCGCCTCCATTGCGGCCATTCTACGCCTGAGCCCATCGATGTCAAAGCCGCTCGCGTTGTTTCTGGAGCTGAGCAGTTCGTGGGTGATGTTGAGCGCGGCCATGACGGCGATGCGCTCGGCGCTCGCCACCCGGCCTGCGCTCTTGATCTCGCTCATCTTCCGATCGAGATAAGCCACCGCCGAGAGAAGGGCGTTCCGCTCCTCCTCGGAGCACGCGACCTTATAAGTTCGGCCCATGATGGTGACATCAAGGGTCTTGGATTTCTGATTCATCCGGAACGTTATTCGGGGATCTGCTTGAGCAGGGTCTCGAGTCGACTTCGCGCCCCGTCGATCTTCTCGGCGAGCTGCCGTTTGTCGCCCTGCAACGCGGCCAGTTGTTGGCGCAACCCCCGGTTTTCGTCGCGCAGCCGCTGGCACAGTCGTGCCGTCTGGCGAATTTTTTCCTCGAGGGTAGCCAATTCGGTGTCCATCGGCACACTATAGTTTCAAAAATCCTGTTAAGTCAAGGTGTAAGGATTCGTTTTCAATGTAGATTCCCGATGCCGCTGCAGGGTAGAACCCTGCGACTTGTGTTGTACAATCAACGCGCTCGTTCGAGGTGTCCCGGCGCGTCCCTCGCGCCGGGGTGAAACGGGAAAGAGGTGCGGAAGCGGATTCAGATCGAGGATTCAGAAAGGGGCTCACCCCTGCCTGAATCCGGGATTCGAGTCTTTCCAAGGCCTTTGCTGCCCCCGCAACGGTAAGTGGCGCGGGCGTATCAACCAGCAGCCCGAGTCCGGCGCTTTGCGCTCGACTCGAGCCCTGCCACTGGGAGCGCGAGCTCCCGGGAAGGCGATACGCACCGATCCCACAAGCCCGGAGACCGGCCTCGACCGATGGTGGGAAATGCCGCGGGGCGCGGTGGGAAACCGGTGCGCTTCGTCGTCGCATTTCCTCTCGATATTGGCACGCGGGGACGCATGCCGAGGGAGGAAACCTTGAAACGATCCATCACTGTCGCGCTCATCGCGATGGCGGCGCCGTTCGCGCTTGCTCAAAGTCCTGAAGAACCTGCCGTCATCGTTACGGCAACGCGCTTTCCCGAAAGCCGGCTCGAAGCACCGATAGGCATGACGGTCATCACCGCCCGGCAAATCGCCGAG
>DATHHZ010000462.1:0-2824 GCA_035316965.1 Burkholderiales bacterium
ATGCTGAAGATCTCGTGGAACGAGATCAAGAAGGACCCCTTCCCGCCGATGGCGGAGATCTACGACCACATCCGCAAGGCGCCCGTGCTGAAGCGCGAGGATTCCGTGAAAAAAGGCGACGTGGACGGCGCGTTCAAGACCGCCGCCCGCATCGTTGAAGCCGAGTACGAGTGGCCGTTCCAGTCCCACGCGAGCATGGGGCCCGGGTGCTCGGTCGCCGACGTGCGCGCGGAAGGCGTCACCGTCTGGACCGGCTCGCAAAAACCGCACTTCGTCCAGACCGGGGTGGCGCGGCTCCTCGGCGTTCCGCCCGAGAAAGTGCACGCCATCTGGGTCACCGGCCCAGGCTCCTACGGACGCAACGACGCCGGCGACGCCGCGCTCGATGCGGCGCTCCTCTCCAAGCTCACGGGGCGCCCGGTGCGCGTGCAGGGCATGAGGAACGATGGGATCGCCTGGGATCCCAAGGGCCCGGCCTCCGTGCACCGCGGCCGCGCCGCGCTCGATGCCTCGGGAAAAGTGATCGCGTACGAGTTCGTTTCCAAGGGCTTCTCGCGCAGGAACATCGACACGAACGAATCGGATCCGCGCGACAGCCTCGCCGGCATGTCGATCGGCCTGCCCCCCAAACCGAGCGTCGACTTCGGCGTGCCCGCAGAAGCCTACGGTTTCGACAACAAGCTGCTCGCGTGGGAAGTGATCCCGCCGCTCCTCGACGCCAGTTCTCCGCTCAGAAGCTCGCACCTGCGCGATCCGGTCGGACCGCAGATCCAGTTCGGCAGCGAGCAGTTCATCGACGAGCTGGCCGCCGCCGCG
Source organism: Burkholderiales bacterium (assembly GCA_035316965.1). Lineage (GTDB taxonomy): Bacteria > Pseudomonadota > Gammaproteobacteria > Burkholderiales > SG8-39 > VBDM01. Next base: position 817 of record DATHHZ010000462.1, read on the forward strand.
GGCGAAGACCCGGTCGCGTTCCGGCTGAAATACGTTACCGCTCCGCGCGATGCGGCGGTCATCAAGGCGGCCGCCGATAAGGCCGGCTGGCAGCCGCGCACTGCGCCGCGCGCCGCGCGCTCGGGTGACATCCTGTCCGGCCGCGGCATCGCTTACGCGCAGCGCAACGGCACCCTCGTGGCGGTGGTCGCTGAGATCGAGGTCGAGCGCAAGACCGGGCGCATCTGGGGGAAGAAATTCACTGTCGCCCACGACTGTGGTCTGATCGTCAATCCACTGGGGCTGCGCGATACGATCGAAGGCAACGTGGTGCAAGGGCTGTCGCGCACGCTCTTCGAGGAGGTGCGTTTCGATCGCGAGAAGGTGACCAGCGTCGACTGGATGAGCTATCCGATCCTGGAGATTCGCGACGCGCCCGAAGCTATCGAGGTGGTGCTGATCAACCATCCGGAGATCGCGCCCACGGGGGCGGGCGAGCCGTCGATCCGCGTCATCCCGGCGGCGGTGGCGAACGCGTTCTTCGACGCGACCGGCGTGCGGCTGCGCCGCGTGCCGATGACGCCGGAGCGGGTGAAGGCTGCGCTCGCGCGAGCTTAGGGTCGTGATACGCCAAGGAGGGCTCTGATGAAAACCGTTATCTGCCGCGCCGTAACCACCGCTTGTTTCTCTCTGTTCACGGCGCTCGCGCAGGCTCAAGCGACCGTGGCGCTGACCGGCCAGGTTAGCTCCGTCGAAGAAGGGGCGATGGAAGGCGTTGTCGTCAGCGCCAAGCGAGACGGCTCGACGATCAGCATCAGCGTTGTCACGGACGCTCAAGGGCGCTTCGCTTTTCCGGCCGCGCGGCTCGAGCCGGGACACTACAGCTTGAAGGCGCGCGCGGCGGGCTACGAGCTCGACGGCGCAAAGGCCGCGGACGTCGCGGCGGGCGGCGTGGCCGGCGCCGACATCAAGCTCAGGAAAGTGAAAAATCTTTCCGCACACCTGACCAACGCCGAATGGATGTCGAGCATGCCGGGCACGGACGAGCAGAAGCGCTTTCTGCTCAACTGCAACGGCTGCCACACGATCGAGCGCATCATGAAGTCGGCGTACGACGCCGACGGCTTCATGCAGATTTTCCAGCGCATGGCCGGGTACTATCCCGGCAGCACGCCGCTGAAGCCGCAGCGGCTCGCCGGCACTGCGATTCGCGACGTCCAGCGCGGCGGCGACGGCAAGAAGACCGCGGAATGGCTCGCCAGCGTCAACCTGAGCCAGCAGCAGACCTGGGCTTACCCGCTCAAGACCGAGCCGCGGCTCACGGGAAAATCAACGCGCGTGATCATCACGGAATACGACCTGCCGAATCCCCTTATCCAGCCGCACGACGTAGTGCTCGATCGCGAGGGCAGCGTCTGGTACTCCGACTTCGGCCAGATGTTCCTCGGCAAGATGAACGCCAAGACCGGCAAGGTGACGCAATATCCGATTCCCGTCGTCAAGCCGGGATGGTCCGAAGGCACGCTCGATCTCGAGATCGACCGCGACGACAACCCCTGGGTCGGCGTGATGTACCAGAGCGCCATTGCGAAGTTCGACAAGAAGACCGAGAAATTCCAGATGTGGACGACACCCAAGGAATGGGACACGGACGCAGGCCAGCTCGGCCACATCGCCATCGAAGGCACCCATGGCGACAACAAGGTGTGATCAAGAACTCCGACGGCGGCCATATCTACCGTCTCGATCTCGTCTCCGACAAGATGGAGAACCTCGGCGCCTTCAAGGATCCGCGAAGCGGCAAGCGCATCGGCACCTACGGGATCCACTCGGACGCGCAGAATAACGCCTATCTGCTCGACTTCGCGGCCGGCAACATCGTCAAGATCGACGCCAAGACCAGGAATGCGACCGTCTACCCGACCCCGACTCCCGACTCCCGCCCGCGGCGCGGCCGCGTCGATCACGAAGGCCGTTTGTGGTTTGCCGAATACCAGGGCAACGCCATCGGCATGTTCGATCCCAGGAC
>DATHHZ010000463.1:0-2464 GCA_035316965.1 Burkholderiales bacterium
TCGATCGTACGGGCGGCGCGCTGCCAGCGGGGCTCCATCTCGGGCGTGCCCCGCAGAACGGTGCTGTAGAAGCGGAAGTGCTCCGCCTCGAACGGCGCGGCGAGATAGGGGGCGGCGGCGCGCAGCACGTGGTAGCGCAGATACACCTTCCAGTCGGAGAGCGGGCGCTCGCTCAAATGCCGCTGCAGGCCCTCGAAGAACCGGGGCTGGCCGACGACGATGTCGGCGGCAGCGGGACCGCCGATGCCGCGATCGGCCAGATAGCGCGCAAGGGGAAACACCGGCAGCTTGCCGGCGAGATCGGCGGTGGGCATCCTGTTGTAGTTGGCGAGCGCGTCGCGCAGCTCGGCGGGGGTCTTGGCGTCGGCGGCAATCGCCTTTTCGACCTCGAAGACCGTCTTCGCGCCGGCCGCGGCCGCGCCGGGCGCGTCGCCCGCCAGCGCCAGCATCTTTGCAACATGCTCGACGAACGCGGCGCGGAATTTCTCGAATTGCTCGTCGAAATAGTAGGCCTTGCTGGGCAGGCTCATGCCGCCCTGATAGGCGTAGAGCGCGTTGATCTCGCTCTTCTTCTGGTCGGCCCTGACGAGGACGCGGAAAAAACCGTCGATTCCCCGGTCGTGCAGGGCCGCGAGCGAGTCTGCGAACTCGGAGGTCGAGGCAATGGCGGCAAGGCGCGCAAGGTCGGCCTCGACCGGCCTCAAGCCCGCGGCATCGATGGCTGCGGTATCCATCGCCGATTTGAAAAAATCGCCGACCTTCTGCTCGACCGAGCCGGGCTTGTGCGTTCGCGCCGCCGCGGCCTCGAGGATGCCCTTGAGCGCGAGCTGGTTGAACTGCTCGAGCTCGTTGAAGCTGCCCCAGCGCGCCTTGTCGGGCGGGATGGGATTCATTTTCTGCCAGGTGCCGAAGGCGTAGCGCGCGAAGTCGGCGCGCGGGTCGGCGCTCGTGTCCATGTAGCCTGCGCTGAAGCGCGGCGGAACGGGTCGGGCCGGTTCGGCTGCGCGCAACGGCACGCAGGCGAGCGCGGCCAGGGCCGCGGCGAAGACCGGAATGCGGGGGAGTCTCATGGGTCGGTGAAAGAATCGGTGCAGAGGTCGGTGACGGGCGCCCATTATATAGAGGGCGGCGGCGGGAGCGACGCCGTGCGGGCACTTTTGTTGCCGCGCCGTCCGTGCGATAGTACGCGCCATCGGCGGCCAGGCTCCGCGGCCCCGCAGCCCAAAGGGAGAAAAAGAATGAACGGTGTCCCCGCTCTTTCGCATCGACCCTTCGTCCCCGACAGCGCCAACCTCGACGAATTCACCCCGCGCGCGGTCGTCATGGGCGCGCTCCTCGGCATGCTGTTCGGCGCGTCATCGCTCTATCTGGTGCTCAAGGTCGGCCTGACGGTCAGCGCCTCGATTCCCGTGGCGGTGATCGCCATCGCGCTGTTCCGCCTCGCGTCGAAGGCCGGCGTGCGCGATTCCACCATCCTCGAGAACAACATCGTGCAGACCGCCGGCTCGGCGGGCGAGTCGATCGCCTTCGGCCTCGGCGTCACCATGCCCGCGATCCTCATTCTCGGCTTCGACCTGGAAATCGCGCGCGTCACGCTGGTGGCCGTGCTCGGCGCCCTGCTCGGCATCCTGATGATGATCCCGTTGCGCCGCACGCTGATCGTCGCGCGCCACGGGGAGCTGAAATATCCGGAAGGCACGGCGTGCGCCGAGGTGCTGAAGGCGGCGGAGAGTTCGAAATCGGCGCGGGCGGGCGGCGAGGGCGCAGCGGATTCGGGCCGGGCCGGCGTCATCTTCCTGGGATTCGCGATCGGCCTCGTCTACAAGACTGTCAATATCGCGTTGAAAGGCTGGAAGGAGGTGCCGGAGAAGGTCTTCGGAGCGCCCCTGAAGGGCGGCTCGGTGGGTGCGGAGATTTCCCCCGAGCTGCTCGGCGTCGGCTACATCATCGGTCCGCGCATCGCCTCCATCATGTGCGCGGGCGGGGTGCTCGCCTACCTCCTGCTCATTCCGCTCATCAAGTTCTTCGGCGACGCGCTCTCGGTTCCGCTCGCGCCGGGCGCGAAGCTGATCCACGACATGAGCCCCAACCAGATCCGCGGCGCCTACGTGCTCTACATCGGCGCGGGCGCGGTGGCGGCCGGCGGCGTGGTGAGCCTCGCGAAAGCGCTGCCCATGATCTGGCGCAGCCTGCGCGGAACGCTCGGAGGATACGGCGCCGGCTCGATCGACAAGACACGCGGCGCGGCGGCCGCGCGCACCGATCAGGACATCCCGATGAAGTGGGTGCTAGTCGGCTGCCTCGCCATCATCGTCGCCATCATGCTCTCCGCCCCCTTGCACATGAACCTGCTCGGCGCGCTGCTGATCCTCGTGTTCGGGTTCCTCTTTTCCACCGTCTCGTCGCAGTTGACCGGGGAGATCGGCTCATCGAGCAATCCCATATCCGGGATGACGGTGGCGAC
>DATHHZ010000464.1:0-3218 GCA_035316965.1 Burkholderiales bacterium
AGGAATCCCTCTCTCCCGCTCTGCACGAGGAGGAAGCCCGGTGCCAGGGACTCACTCTGCATTATCAGCTGATCGATCTCGCCCAAGAAGGGCGCGGCGTTGCCGATCTGCCGCGGCTGATCGACTCGGCCGAAGCGGCGGGCTTCGACGGTCTCAACATCACGCATCCGTGCAAGCAGGCTGCGCTGCCCCTGCTGACCGGGCTCTCCGAAGAAGCACGCGCCATCGGCGCCGTCAACACGGTGGTCTTCCGCGAAGGCGGGCGCAAAGGCTTCAACACCGATTGCTCGGGCTTCGCCGTATCCTTCCGGCAGGAGCTGGGCGATACGCCGAGGCGGCGCGTGGTGCTGCTCGGCGCAGGAGGGGCCGGCGCGGCCATCGCTCACGCCGTGATGGGCTTGGGCGTGGAGCAGCTCTTCATCGTCGACCGGGACCATGAGCGCGCCGAAGCGCTGGCGCGCAGAGTCGCAGGAAACCACCCCGACCGGGTGGTCGCATCTGCCGATGACATTGCACCGGCGGCGAAACGGGCGGACGGCCTGATCCACGCCACTCCGATGGGAATGGCAGCTTATCCCGGTCTGCCCTTGGATCCGTCCTTGCTGCGGCCGGAAATGTGGGTCGCGGAGATCGTCTACTTCCCGCTGGAGACCGAACTTCTGCGCGCCGCCCGAAAGCGCGGCTGCCGAACCCTCGATGGCGGCGGGATGGCGGTCTGGCAGGGCGTGGGGGCCTTCGAGCATTTCACGGGCATCAAGCCCGATGCGGCGCGCATGGAGGCGCATTTCCTGAAAATGGTTTCGCGCGCCGGCAGCGCCGATACGCGGATTCCGGGTTGATCATCGCGTGATGGTCCACGGATAGACAGGGCAGGTACAGCGAGAGTCCGGAGGAGCGGTCCGATGGCCCTTCTTGGCAACGCGGCAGTGGCGATGTGGTGGAATGTCGCACCCGAAGCTCGGTCGGAGTTCGAGGACTGGCACTCTCACGAGCATATGCCGGAAAGACTTCGGATCCCGGGTTTCTTGCGCGGGACGCGCTGGACGTCACCGTCCGGTGAAGGGGACTATTTTGTGATCTACGAGCTGGCAGAGTACGAGACGCTCACTTCGAAACACTACCTTGACCGGCTGAACAACCCGACGCCGTGGTCCACCAAGATGATGCCGCAGCACCGCAATATGACCAGAAGCCAGTGCCGGGTCATATGCAGCCACGGTGGTGGTACGGCGCGCACCTTGCTGACGCTTCGGTTTTCGCCGGTCCCGGGGCAGGCGAACCGCTTGAGAGAGCGGCTTTCACGAGATGTCTTGCCGGCGCTTGCGGCGCGGGCCGGCCTGATCGGGGCTCACTTGTTGCAAACTCAAACGCCGACAGGCCAAGCAGCGACCGCCGAGCAGAAGATCCGCGGCGGAGACGCAGTGGCCGATTGGATATTGCTAGCCGGCGGCTACGATTCGAAAGCCGTGGCGGCGCTCTTGGACGACGAACTCCAGGAGCAAACGCTTGCGAGACACGGAGCGTGCCATGAGCGAATTGCAGGCATTTACCGGTTGTCGTTCTCATTGACCAACAAGGATCTCCCTTCGACGCGGGCCCGGTGCGACTCCCAGCCGCCGTCGATCGGCAGATTCGTCTCCCAGCCCGCCACGCGGCGACTGCCGAAGGCCGCCGACGGCAAGAAGGGGGCGCGGGGTTCGCGAACCATGCAAGAGCCTCTGAGCAGGGCGCAGCTTCGAGTGCTCGGCCTGCTGAACCGCGGTTTGACCAACCAGGAAATCGCCAAAGAACTCGAGATCGGGGTCGGGACGATCCGGTGGCACTTGAATAACATTTTCGGCAAGTTGCAGGTACGCAACAGGACGGAGGCTATCGTTCGAGCCCGGGAACTGAGCCTCGTGTAGCGAGCATCCTGCCTGCCTTTTGTTAGGTGACGCCGCGCCATGGGGGAGCGTAACTTGCGCAATAGACAACTCGAGCCCCTTCGTTCGCGTATCGGGGCCGCCCTTGCGAAAAGCGTTACAAAGAGGAGGTGAGCACAGTGGCTGCTGATCGCGTTGCCATCCTTGCGATCCCCGCGGAAAGTGCGAATGGTGCAACCGACGCCCCGTTGTTGCAGGAGGAGCTCGAGCGCGCTCAGCGAGTAGCCAGCGGGCAGATCGCCGCTCAGGATCTCGACTGGCTCAGCAAAGGTTTCAGCGCCTTCCTGGCGAACGGCGGCGCGCTCCCGCTCGAGCGCTGCTTGCGCCTGCCCGGGAGGGACGGCGCCTTGCGCCGCGAATGCCGTGACTACTGGCTGCGCAGCGCCTGGAAAATGACAGGTGGCGATCCCTCGCCCTGGTGTCGATCCGAGATGCTGGCCGTGGAGGTCCGCACATTTGCCGCAAGGCAATGGGTAAGATGGCGCACGCTTCAGTCCGTACCGCCAGACGCGTCGGAATTGGAAACCGCCTTGTTCCATGCCTTCCGCGCGTATGAGCGGATTCCCGTGACCGCAATGCAACTGCACAACATCGCTCATCACCGCCGGCATTCTTGAAGTTCGCCTGAAATCTTCCGGCTGAGCCGCCTGAGCGGATACCCTCTTTGCGTTCGGTGCCCGACCCGGTAGGTCTCGCTCGTGACCTCGGCGGCTTGTCGACGATGCTTCCCAAAGTAAGCACCATAGTTTGCTTTGGCAAGCAGGCGTGGCATTGACAAGGCAGACCCCCTCCTTTGAAATGATGTTCTAGTTTTGGCAGAACATTAGGGTCTCGTTCGGGGCCCGATCCTAGGGGGAGATGTTCCATGAACCTCAAATTGTTGGTGTCCTCGCTGCTCGCTGCCGGCGTGCTGACCATGTCCCAGGCGGTCACGGGGAACGACGACGGTGATCGAGACCGCGGTGATCGGGACCGCGACCACGACGAATGGTCGGGCAAGAAGCACGATGAGCACAATGGGCACCACCACCATCGGCCCCGGGCAGCCGAGTTGTCGGATTGCTGCACGCCGGGCGACAAGGACTTCCCCAAGGTCGGCGGCAATCTCGGAAACCAGAACTACTCGAGGCTGCACAAGATCAACGAGCACAATGTCCGCAGGCTGGGCGCGGTGTGGCTCAATCACATCGAAGGTGGCATCACGACCGGGAACAACCAGAGCACGACGGTGGCAGTGGGCGGCGTGCTCTACATCGAATCGGCCTCCGGCAACGTGTTCGCCGTGGACGGCAAGAC
>DATHHZ010000465.1:0-2116 GCA_035316965.1 Burkholderiales bacterium
GGCATTCTCAAGCGCATGAGCAACCTGCGCATGCTCTGGGACATCGAGGCGCGGGTGCGGATGCTGGATGAAAAATTCCCCGACGTGCAGCAGGTGCTGACGCTGTCGCTGCCCTCCCCCGAGCTGGTGGGGGGGCCCGAGCTCGCGCCCGAGCTTGCGCGCATCGCCAACGACGGCATGGCGGGGATGACCGCGAAATGGCCGAAGAAATTCCCGGCATTCGTCGCCTCCCTCCCCATGAACAACGTTCCGGCGGCGCTCGAGGAGATGGACCGCGCCATCGCCAAGCTGGGCGCGCGCGGCGTGCAGATCTGCACCAGCGTCAACGGCCGCGCTCTCGACGAGCCGGAGTTCTTCCCGGTGTTCGAGCGCGCGACGAAGAAGCACGACGTGCCGATCTGGATGCACCCGGCGCGGCCCGGTTCGCGCCCCGACTACGTCGGCGAGCAGAAATCGAAATACGAGATCTGGCAGGTGCTCGGATGGCCGTTCGAGACGAGCATCGCCATGGCGCGCATGGTGTTCTCGGCCTTCTTCGAGAAGCTCCCGGATTTGCGCATTGTCACGCATCACTGCGGTGGAATGATCCCGTATTTTTCCGGACGCGCCGAGACCCTGTGGGCGCAGCTCGGCAGCCGCACCGCCGACGAGAACTACGAGGACGTGCTCAAGCGCATGTCGAAGAAGCCGATCGAGTACTTCCGCATGTTCTACGGCGACACGGTGCTCGGCGGCTCAGCCTCGGCGCTGCGCTGCGGTCTGGATTTCTTCGGCGCCGACCGCGTCGTGTTCGCGAGCGACTGCCCGTTCGATCCGGAGGGCGGGCCGATGTTCATCCGCGAGGGGATACGCTCGGTCGAGGATCTCAAACTGCCGGAAGCGGACAAGCGGAAGATCTATTTCGGAAACGCGATGAAGCTGCTGCGCATGCCGCTCGAGCAGAAAAAATAGTCCGGGCGCAGCACAAATAAAAGGGGGCCTCATGCCCCCTTTTATTGAACATAACCCTATTTCAGTACAGCGAGCCCCGCAGCGGCGCACTGGGCATCCTGCTCGCCCGTGGCGCCCGAAGCGCCGATGGCGCCGACAATCTTGCCGTCCATGACGATCGGGAAACCGCCATCGAGCGGCACCGCGCCTTCCAGCCCCAGGATGCGCAGGCCGGCACCGCCGCCCGCCACCGCGTCCTGGAACACTTTGGTCGGCCGCTTGAACAGCGCCGCCGAACGCGCCTTGCCGATCGCCACCGCAACACTTCCGGTCTGGGTGGCGTCCATTTTCTCGAGATAGACCAGATCGCCGGAGATATCGGTTACGGCGAACGCCATTTTCCAGTTGTTCTTGCGCGCTTCGGCCTCGGCCGCGGCAGCGGCTTTCTTGGCGTTTTCAAGACTGATCGGCGCGCCGTAGGGATTCGGCATCTGCGCCAGCGCGCTCGATGCGCATAGCGCGAACAACATGACCATCAGAGACTTCAGATTTGTCTGCGACATGGTACTCCTCCTTTGTTTAGCTACGGTTGTAGAGCTTCACATCTGTACGTGAACAAGTGCGGCATTGACTTAATTCCCCAGCCAGGGTTTGGTTTTCACTTCCGCTCCGGTTCAGTTTTCAACGCGCTTCGGATCTGCTCCAGCGCCGCCGGGTCTTCGATCGTGGTCAGGTCGCCCGGGTCGCGCCCTTCGGCGAGCGCCTGGATGGAGCGGCGCAGCGTCTTGCCCGACCGGGTCTTGGGCAGCAGCGACACGAAGTGTACCGCGCGCGGCCTCGCGATCGCGCCGAGTTGCCTGTCGACGGTCTCGAGCACTTCCTTCTCCAGGCGCGCCCGTCCTCCTGGAGTCCCTAGCAGCGAAGCATCCTTTGCCACCGCGAAGGCGAGCGGCATCTGCCCTTTCAGCGAATCGGCGACGCCCACCACGGCGCATTCGGCGATGTTCGAGTGCATGTTGACCGCTTCCTCGATCTCGCGCGTGCCCAGGCGGTGCCCGGCGACGTTGATCACATCGTCGGTGCGGCCGAGGATGAAGTAATAGCCGTCCTCGTCCCGGATGCCCCAGTCGAAGGTCGAGTACACCATTTTGTTCCGGAACGTGCCGAAATAGGTCTTCACGAAACG
>DATHHZ010000466.1:0-3192 GCA_035316965.1 Burkholderiales bacterium
CTATGACCGGCTGCTCGAAGTCCATCTTGTCAGTCATGCTGACGCACGCCGCGCGCGCCTATTCTCTTCGGTTTGCAAAGCGCAGGAGCTGTTCGTCGGAAACCCGAAAGTACACCTTTCCGGTCACATGAGTCGCACCCAGCTCGCGATAGAACGACAGGGCTTCAGGGTTGCTGTCATCAACCGTCCAGTCGAAGCGGCTGCAATTCTTGGCTACGGCGTACCTCGCCGTCCAACGCATCAACGTCCGCCCCACTCCCGCACCCCGCTTGTCTGACACTACGTACAACTCCTTCATGAATAGCTGCCCCCGTTCCTTGGGCGCCGGATAGAGCAGCGATATCGTAGCGAGGCCGATGGCTCGCGATGCTTCGCTTGCGATGACAAGGCGAACGCCAGAGTCCGGTCCGAGAATGTTGCCAATCAGGTTGGCTTTAACTACGTCCCGAGAGGACGCGTTGTCTCGGTTGTAGTGCGAGCTCATCTCGTGCAGGAGATCAACCACCGACTCCAATTGTTCTTGCCGAAAGAACGCGATCTCCATGTGCAGTTGTGACGGTTAAGGTTCGCGTTGAGCGGCGCGCGGCCCTTTGGGTAACTTCGTGCATCTTTTCTGCTCGCACGTAATGACCGGCTTGGGGACCACCATGCAGTCTGAAGCAATCCGCAGCTTTCCCTGGTACGCCCTCTGCAGCGCATTAAATTGTCGTACTTTTCCTTCAAGCAAAGGCACGTCTGTGTTCCCTACAGAGTACGCCAGATAACTGCTTGGCCCACCGCATGGTTTTGATCCGTACCCGATAGACTTGCACTCGGAATCGTAGGTACAGGTGGCATCTCCGACAATCCCTTGAATTTCGGTTCGTAGACCTTGGAGTTCGCTGCGGTACTGATCGAGCGTTCGTTCGTCAGCGGCTTCCGATCGAGGTATTCCAACGCACATTAGAGCAACGAGGAAAGCGATCGGCGAGTAATTCATTGCAATGTGAGCCTGACTGGCACTACAGTCCAATCGCGCGCAGATCGATCCGCCCCTTCCTCACCGGCGGACACCAGAGGTACACTCCCGTCACCGGGCGCGTAAACGTAAACAGCGCGTCGGCCGTCCCGTCCTCGGAGCCGACCATGCGTTTCAGCTGCGCCTCGAAGGCGTCGAGCGACTTGCCGAAGGCGACGAACACGAGCCCGGCGCGCGTCGCGTCCGCCCAGGGCATCGAGCGCCGCAGCACGAAGGCTTCCGGCGAAAAGCTCTCCTGCTCGGTCCGCTTCACGTGCGCCGAAGGCGGCGCGTTGCCGATCTCTTTGTTGTCGTTCTTGCGCCGGCCGATGGTGTCGTCCTGCTTCTTGCGCGGCATCGCCGCGAATTTGTCCAGATCGTGCACCCACTGCTGGACTGCAACGAAGCTCGCGCCGCCGAATCCCGCCCGCTTGTCGTTGACTATCGCAGCCTCCACGGCTTTCTTCCCTTTCGGATTCTCGGTGCCGTCCTCGTAGCCGGTAAGGTCGCGCCCGCTGCCGTGCTTGAATGCGTCGATGACGCCTGTTGTCTCGAAAGCGGGCGCGAGGATCTTCTCGACCTCGCGCGCGCGGAGCACGATCTCGCCGCGGTCTTCCCCGCGCAGCCAGCACCACAGGGCGGCGGGGGTCGAAGGCACGTCGACGCCCTGGCCCTTGTGATGCGGAAACGGGCGCAGCCCCTCGATTCTCTTTTGCAGCGCGAAGAGCAGGACGGCGCCGAGCCCGACGACGCAGCTCTCGCCGTCCGCCGTTGCGGCCAGGGCCCGCAGCGCGGCTTCCGGGCGCGCGCCCTGCTTCAGCCCGAACGTGAGATGACGGGCATGCCGCGGAATAGGGGCCAGGATTCCGGGTTGAGCGTTCTTCAAGGCGTCTCCCTTTTTCGGCGCAGACTTCATCGCCGAAAACGTGCGATTGCGTCCGCGACGCGCTCGACGGCGATGATCTCGAGGCCGTCGATTTTCTGCTTCGGCTGATTGGCCCTGGGGATGATCGCCTGGGTGAAGCCGAGCTTGGCGGCCTCCTTCAGCCGGTCCTGGCCGCGCGGCGCGGGGCGCACCTCGCCCGCGAGGCCGACTTCGCCGAACACCGCGAGCTTCTCCGGCAGCGGCTTGTCGACGTGCGAGGAGACGATGGCGAGCAGCACCGCGAGGTCGGCGGCGGGCTCGCTGATGCGAACGCCGCCGACCGCATTCACGAATACGTCCTGATCGTAGCAGGCGATTCCGGCGTGGCGGTGCAGCACAGCGAGCAGCATCGCCAGGCGGTTCTGCTCCAGCCCCACCGTCAGCCGCCGCGGATTGGGCGCGTGCGCCGCGTCAACCAGGGCCTGGATCTCGACCAGCAGCGGTCGCGTGCCCTCCTGCGCGACGAGAATGCACGAGCCCGCCACTTCGCCGGAGTGCTGCGACAGGAAAATCGCCGAAGGATTGGAAACCCCGCGAAGGCCCTTGTCGGTCATCGCGAACACGCCCAGCTCGTTCACCGCGCCGAAACGGTTCTTGAACGCGCGGATCAGCCGGAAGCTCTGGTGCGTGTCGCCTTCGAAATACAGCACCGCGTCTACGATGTGTTCCACGACGCGCGGGCCCGCGATGGCGCCCTCCTTGGTGACGTGGCCGACGAGCACCACGACCGTCCCGCTCGACTTGGCGTAGCGGGCCAGGTGCGCCACGCACTCGCGCACCTGCGCGACCGAGCCGGGCGCGGAAGTGAGCTGCTCCGAGTAGAGCGTCTGGATCGAGTCGACGACGGCGATTTCCGGCTTGGCTTTTTCCAGGGTGGCGAGGATGCGCTCGAGCTGGATCTCGGCGAGCAGCTCGAGCTTTCCTGAGTCGAGCGCAAGGCGACGCGCGCGCAGGGCGATCTGCTCGGCGGATTCTTCGCCGCTTACGTATACAGCCTTGTGCGATCCGCTCATCCGGGCCAGGACCTGGAGGAGGAGCGTGGATTTTCCCACGCCCGGGTCGCCTCCGATCAGCACCACCTCGCCCGCGACGAAGCCACCGCCGAGCACCCGGTCGAGCTCTTCCATCCCGCTCGCCATCCGCGGCGCGTCGCGCGCGCTTACGTCGGCGAGCCGCTTGAGGTCCGAGCTTTTCGTGACGCCTGAAAAGCGGTGCCTGGGCGCCGATTCGGCGAGCCCTTCGACCAGTGTGTTCCAGGCGCCGCAGTGCG
>DATHHZ010000467.1:0-8095 GCA_035316965.1 Burkholderiales bacterium
CGCTTCCTCTGCGCTCGCGCACAAGCCAAGCGACAGCTATCTTGCCATCAGCGTCGAAGGGGCGAACATCGCTGGACGGTGGGACATCGCGCTGCGCGACCTCGATTTTGCGATCGGCCTGGACGACAGCGGAGACGGCGATATCACCTGGGGCGAAGTGAAGGCGCATCACGCGGACATCACGGCCTATGCTCTCGCGAGATTGAAGCTGCGCTCGAGGGACGCAGACTGCCCCGCTCACGCGACCGAATTTCTCGTCGACGACCACAGCGACGGCGCCTATTCGGTGATGCGCTTTGCGGCAACCTGTCCCGAGGTGGTGACAACGCTCGAAATCAGCTACAGCCTCTTCGCCGACCTCGATCCGCAGCACAGGGGATTGCTGAGACTCGAACACGGGGTAGCCACGCGCACGGCCATCTTCGGTCCGGAGCGGGCGACCCAAAGCTTCGAGCTCGCGAAGGTCTCGGCGCTCACCCAGTTTGTCGATTACGCACGTGAAGGCGTATGGCACATCTGGATCGGCTTCGACCATATCTTGTTCCTGCTGTCGCTGCTTCTGCCCGCGGTGCTCGTGCTCGAAGGGGGACGCTGGCAGGCGGTCACGCGGTTTCCCCCGGCGTTCTGGGACGTGTTCAAGATTGTCACTTCGTTCACGGTGGCTCATTCGATCACGCTGAGCCTCGCGGCGCTGGGGGTGATTTCGCTGCCTTCGCGTCTGGTGGAATCGGCGATTGCGACCTCGGTGGTGCTCGCCGCGCTCAACAACGTCTTTCCCCTGGTACACGGGCGGCGCTGGATGGTCGCCTTCGCCTTCGGGCTGATTCACGGCTTCGGCTTCGCCAGCGTTCTGAGAGACCTCGGACTGCCCCAGGGTGCGCTGCTCATCGCGCTCGTCGGTTTCAATCTCGGCGTGGAGGTCGGCCAGCTCGCGATCGTGAGCGTGTTCCTGCCGATCGCGTACGCGCTGCGCGCGAGCTGGTTCTACCGGCGCCTGGTCTTCGTCGGGGGGTCCATCGCGATCGCGGCGATCGCGGGAATCTGGCTCGTCGAGCGGGCATTCAACATGAAGATCATCAGCCCTTGATGAATTGCCTGCGCAACCCCATATCGAGTCGACACCGAGGCCCGCGATGATCGAAATCCGCAAAAGCGAAGAACGCGGCCAGACCGACCACGGCTGGTTGCGCTCCTACCACAGCTTCTCCTTCGCCGATTACCACGACGCCGAGCACATGGGATTCGGCCATCTCAGGGTAATCAACGAGGACCGAATTCAGCCGGGCACGGGTTTCGGCACTCACGGCCACCGCGACATGGAGATCATCAGCTACGTGCTGGGGGGCGAGCTCGCCCACAAGGACAGCATGGGAAACGGTTCGACCATCGTGCCGGGGGACGTGCAGCGTATGAGCGCGGGGAAGGGCGTGCTGCACAGCGAGTTCAATCACGCTCAAGACGTGACGCACTTTCTCCAAATCTGGATCGAGCCCAGGGTTACCGGCATCCCGCCGAGCCACGAGCAGAAGCATTTCGACGCGGCGTCCAGGCGCGGGCGGCTGCGGCTGGTCGCCTCGCCCGACGGACGCGACGGGTCCGTGACGATCCACCAGGACGCTTTTGTGTACGCCGCGCTTCTCGATGGTGCGGACCGCGCGATCCACAAGCTTCAACCCGGCCGCCGCGCCTATTTGCACGTGGCGCGCGGCAAGCTCGCCGCGAACGGCCAGGTGCTCGAGGCGGGCGATGCGCTGAAAGCTACTAATACGCCCGAAATCCCGCTTGAAAAGGGCGAAGGCGCCGAAGTGCTGCTGTTCGACCTGGCATAGGGCCCCAGATGGCGAAAGCCCACTCCAGAATGCCGGTGGTGTTTTTTGGGCACGGCAGCCCGATGAACACACTCGAGCGCAACAAATACACCGAGACCTGGCGAGCCCTCGGCGAGTCCATCCCGCGGCCCAAAGCGATCCTATGCGTCTCGGCGCACTGGTATACGGAGGAAACCGCGGTGACCGCGATGGAAAGGCCGAAAACGATCCACGATTTCTACGGTTTCCCGCAAGCGCTGTTCGACGTCCAGTACCCTGCGCCGGGCGATCCGCGGCTTGCCGCTCGCGTTCGCGAGCTGCTCGAGCCCGTCGAGGTACGGCTCAATGATTCTTGGGGACTCGATCATGGCACCTGGTCTGTGCTGAAGCACGCCTACCCCGACGCAAAGATTCCGGTGGTCCAACTGAGCATCGACGGAACGCGAGCCCCCGAGTTCCATTACGAAACCGGCAAGCGGCTCGCGCCGCTGCGCGACGAAGGCGTGCTCGTCGCAGGCAGCGGCAACGTCGTGCACAACTTGCGCCTCATGAAGCGGGCAGGCGGCCCAGCTTTCGACTGGGCGGCGCGCTTCAACTAGCGAGTGCGCGAGGCGCTCGCTTCGCGCGACCATCAGGCGCTCATCGAATTCGAACGGCTGGGCGAGGACGCGCGCCTCGCGGTGCCGACCCCCGAGCACTACCTGCCGCTGCTCTACATCGCCGCGCTGCACAGAGAGGACGAGCAGATGTCCTTCGCCGTGGACGGCTACGAGATGAGCTCGCTCGGCATGCTTACAGCGGTTGCGGGAATGCCCACGAGCTAGCGCGCCGCCCCGTCCGGTTTCGCGCGCCGCGCCGCTCGCGCATAATGCGGCGAGTCCCCTTCCTCCGGGATATTCGCCATGCATCTGCTCGAACAGGCAGCCGTTTTTCTCCTCACCGCGGTGCTGCTCGTACCGCTGTTTCAGCGCCTCAAGCTCGGCGCCGTGCTCGGCTATCTCGGCGCCGGCATGCTGATCGGCCCCTTCGGCCTCGGCATGATCGGCGAGGTCGAGTCCACGCTGCAGTTCGCCGAGTTCGGCGTGGTGCTGCTCCTTTTTCTCGTCGGGCTGGAGCTGCAGCCGAGCCGCCTGTGGGTATTGCGCCAGCCCGTGTTCGGGTTAGGCGGCGCGCAGGTGCTCGCGACCGGTGCGGTGCTCGCCGCCCTGGCGCTCGCGTTCGGCTTCTCCTGGCAGGCGGCCCTCGTCGCGGGCTTCGGCCTGGCGATGTCCTCGACCGCGCTCGTCCTCGCCTCGCTTGCCGAGCGCAAGCAGCTCGCCACGCGCCACGGGCGTGAAGCCTTCGCCGTGCTGCTCTTCCAGGACGTGTCGGTGATCCCGCTGCTCGCGCTCCTGCCGCTGCTCGGCGATTCGGGAACGCACGCCGCGGGCGGCTGGATGGCCGCCGCCAAGGGATTGGCGGTGATCGCCGTCGTCATCATCTCAAGCCGGCTCGTCGTGCGTCCGGTGCTGAAGGCGGTGGCGAGCTACGGCGGCCGCGAAGTATTTACCGCTGCGGCGCTGCTGCTCGTGGTGGGCGCCGCGCTCATCATGGAGAAAATCGGCTTGTCGCCCTCGCTCGGCGCCTTCCTCGCCGGGGTGCTCCTCGCCGATTCCGAATTTCGCCACGAGCTGGAGGCCGACATCGAGCCCTTCAAGGGCCTGCTGCTCGGTCTTTTCTTCATCGCCGTGGGCATGAGCGCGAACCTCGGCCTTGTTTGGGAGCGGCCGCTCGCGGTGCTCGGCCTCGTGTTCGGCCTCATGCTCGCGAAGCTCGCACTGATGTACGCGATCGCCAGGATCGGCGGCGCGCCGAACGACACCGCGCAGCGACTTGCAGTTTCGGTCTCTCAGGGCGGCGAGTTCGCCTTCATTCTGTTCGTCGCGGCGGGGAGCCTCGGCATATTCGAGGCGGGCACCGCTCAGCTCCTCGTGGTGGTCGTGACCGTCTCGATGCTGCTCGCGCCTCTCGCGTTCGAAGCTCACGAGCGTGCGCTCGCGCGCTGGACCGAGCGGCACGCGACACCGGAGTTCGATGCGATCACGGGACCGGGAAACCCGGTCATCATCGCCGGCTACGGCCGTGTCGGGCAGATCATCTCGCGCGTGCTGCGCATGTGCGGTGTGCCTTTCACTGCGCTCGAGGTGAGCTACCAGCAGGTGGATTTCGTGAGGCGCTTCGGCAGCAAGGTCTATTACGGCGACGCTTCGCGCCTCGAGCTGCTCGAGGCGGCGAAGACGGGCGAGGCGAAGCTCTTCGTGCTGGCCATCGACGATGTCGAGGCCTCCGTGAAGACTGCGGCGGTCGTGCGCAAGCACTTCCCGCAGGTTCCGATCCTCGCGCGCGCGCGTAACCGCGTACACCTGTTTCGCCTGCGGGACTTGGGAGTCAAGCTCATCTGGCGCGAGACCTTTCCGACGAGCCTCGACATGGCGCGCCACGCGCTGCTTTCCCTGGGCTTCGGCATCGCGGCCTCCGAGCGCGCGGTGACGCTGTTCAAGCAGCACGACGAGCAGCGGCTCGATGCCCAGTACGCCGTGCAGCACGACGAGGCGCAGCTCATCCAGACTTCCAAGGAGGCCGCCGCGCAACTGCAGGAGCTGTTCGAATCGGACGGCTTGCAGCCGCTGCCGGGATTCCCGCAACCCGCTGGCGCGGCTGCGCGGAAGGAGTAGCGATATGCCCGCTGCTCGGCAGGAATCGGATCGACGAACCCGAGCGGTAGAATAGCTGCGTGAAGAACATCGTCATCCTGATCTCCGGCCGGGGCAGCAATATGGAGGCGATCGTGGGCGCGGGGCTTCCCGCGAAGGTCGCCGCCGTGATCAGCAACCGTCCCGACGCCCCGGGCCTGAAATTTGCCGCGCAGTCCGGCATTCCCGCGCAGGTGGTCGATGAGCGCGAGTTTTCCTCGCGCGGTGCGTTCGACGCCGCGCTCGAGGCGGCGATCGAAGGGCATTCGCCCGATCTCGTCGCGCTCGCCGGCTTCATGCGTATCCTCGGCGGCGATTTCGCGCGGCACTACTCGGGTCGGATGGTCAACATCCATCCTTCGCTGCTGCCGGCGTTTCCAGGGTTGCACACACACCGGCGCGCTCTTCGGGAGGGCGTGAAGCTCCACGGCTGCACGGTGCACTTCGTCACGACGCAGGTCGATCACGGCCCGATCATCGCGCAGGCGGCAGTACCCGTGCACGCCAGGGACACCGAAATGACGCTCGCCGCGCGGGTGTTGCATCAGGAACACCGGGTCTATCCTCTCGCGATACGTTGGTTTGTCGAGGGCCGGCTCGCGGTCGAGAACGGCATCGTGCGCGTTGACGGGTCCGACGCTCGACAGGCACTGCTCGTCGAAGAATGACCTCCAGTCCGTTCCGCCGAGCAGGTGTTGCGGTGCTCGCTTTGTGGGCTGCCATGGTCCAGGCGGTCCCACCCGAACGCATCACGCTCACCTACGAGTTGAAACGCAACGGCACGGTTCTTCTAGACGTTTCGGAAATACTCGAGCACGACGGCCGCACCTACGCGATCACCTCCGAAGGGAGGGGGAGAGGAATCCTGGCGTTGTTCGGCGTCTTGAAGCGCACGAGCCGCGGCCACATCACGCGGCAAGGGCTGCGTCCCGATGAATTCCGTGACGAGCGCCCCGGAGGTTGGGCGGTGTCGGCCAAATTCGATTGGGACGCGCGGTCGGTGACGCAGGAGCGCAAGGGGAAGTCGGAGACGCTCCAGATGCAGGGCACCGCACAGGACCCCTTGAGCCTCGCATACAGCTTTGCATTCGTCCCGCCCAAGGGCAAGGAATACGACGTGACGCGCGCGGACGGGCGGGGGCTGACTCCATTCCGCTTCACCGTCGTTGGTACCGAGAAGCTCGCCACGCCCGCAGGCGAAATGCAGACGCTGCACATCGCGAAATTGCGCGACGGACCCGAGGACAAGGCGACCGACATCTGGTTCGCCGCCGAGCGCGATTTCCTGCCGGTGCGCGTCCTGGTCGTGGATTCGGACGGCACGCGCTCCGACCAGGTCGTCACGCGCATCGGCAAGTGACGCGCTTCTCGCGGCCGCTGCTCGATGCGTGCACGGCGGCCTTTGCGGCCGTGCTGCCGCTCGAACAACCCGCCGATGCGACGCTCTCGGCGTTTTTCCGCAGCCACCCCAAGATCGGCCGGCGCGACCGCGCCGTGATCGCCGATTCGGTGTACGCGGCGCTCAGGCGCCGGCGGCTTCTCGAGCGCGTCGCGGCGACGCAGAGTCCGCGGCGTCTAGCGCTCGCGACCTGGATGGCGCTCCTCGGCGCGAACTTGCGCGAGCTCGACCCCTGGTTGCGCGGCGACGAGGCAGAGTGGCTCGCTTCGGTGAAACGCGAGGCGGCCGCACCGAAGCCCTTCGAGGTCGAGTGCGAGCTTCCCGATTGGGCGATCGAGCACCTGCGCGCCCGCTACGACGAAAGCGCGCTGCTCGCGCTGGCGAAGGGCCTGCTGCAGAGCGCGCCGCTCGACCTCCGCGTGAATCCGCTGAAGATCTCGCGCGAAGCGGCGCTCGAACGGCTCGCGGCCGACGGGCTTCGCGCCACGGCGACGCCGTACTCGCCCGAAGGGATCAGGCTAAAGGAGAAGCCCGCGATCAACCGGCACGCGTTGTTTCTGGAAGGCAGCATTGAGGTGCAGGACGAAGGGAGCCAATTGCTCTGCCATCTGGTCGCGCCCAAGCGCGGCGAGATGGTGGTGGATTTCTGCGCCGGCGCGGGCGGCAAGACGCTCGCACTCGGGGCACTCATGCGCTCGACGGGGCGCCTCTACGCGTTCGACATCTCCCCGAAGCGACTCGCCGGGCTGAAGCCCCGACTTGCGCGCTCGGGACTGTCCAACGTGCATCCGCAGCGGATCGAGGGCGTGAACGACGCGCGCGTGAAGCGCTTGGCGGGCAAGATCGACCGCGTGCTGGTGGATGCGCCCTGCAGCGGCCTCGGGACTCTGCGGCGCAATCCCGACATGAAGTGGCGCCAGACGCCCGAGGATGTTGCGGAGCTCGTGCAAAAGCAGAAATCAATTCTCGCCGCCGCCGCGCGGCTCGTGAAGCCGGGCGGGCGGCTCGTTTATGCCACCTGCAGCATCCTCGAGGAAGAAAACCGCGGGATTGTCGAGGATTTCCTGCGCAATACCCGATTCAAGCTGCGGCCTGCGGGCGATGTGCTTGAAAAAGGCGGCATCCGGCTCCATATGGAGGAGTATCTCGAGCTTTGGCCGCACCGGCATGGCACCGACGCCTTCTTCGCTGCGGTGCTGGAGCGTGACGCATGAACCTAGGAACCAAGGTTTTCGCGCACGATAAGGTTTTCGCGCACGATCACTTTTATGTAATGTACATCCCGCGTGAAAATCTCACGTCGCGGAACAGAAATTCCCTGTGAATTTACCAGCTTGCAAGGACATGAAATAGGGTCAGGAAATCCCTGACTGCGGGATCGGGGATTATGTCCTTGCCCTTTGTGTGGATTCACGTAGAATCGGCCGAATCTCAAAAGTGGGGAGCTTGATGGAATCCAGCGTCCTGTTTTCAGGCGTTTTCGACCTGCCGTGGTGGGGCTACGTCCTCGCCGCTGTCGGTCTTACCCACATCACCATCGTCAGCGTGACGGTGTTCCTGCATCGCTGCCAAGCACACCGCGCGCTCGATCTGCATCCGCTGGCGAGCCACTTCTTTCGTCTGTGGCTGTGGATGACGACCGGCATGGTGACCAAGGAGTGGGCTGCGATTCACCGCAAGCACCACGCCAAGTGCGAAACCGCTGAAGACCCGCACAGCCCACAGCAGGTCGGAATCAACCGCGTGCTCTGGGGCGGCGTGTTTCTGTACGTTAAAGAATCCTACAACCGCGAGACGATGACCCGCTACGGCCACGGCACGCCCGAGGACTGGCTCGAGCGCAACGTCTACTCCCGCTTCTCGATACTCGGCATCACCCTGATGGGCGCCGCCGACGTCATGCTGTTCGGCATCGTCCCGGGCGCTCTGATACTCATCACGCAGATCGCCTGGATCCCGTTCTGGGCGGCGGGCGTCATCAACGGAATCGGCCACTTCTGGGGATACCGCAACTGGTCGACCGAGGATGCGAGCACGAACATCGTTCCCTGGGGCATCATCATCGGCGGCGAGGAATTGCACAACAACCACCACGCCTATGCGACCTCGGCGAAGCTTTCCAATAAGTGGTACGAGATCGACTTGGGCTGGATGTA
>DATHHZ010000468.1:0-4652 GCA_035316965.1 Burkholderiales bacterium
GACCGCGTCGGCGAGGAGTTCGAGGGTTCGGTGTCCGCGGTGACGAGCTTCGGCATTTTCGTTGCGCTGGACGACGTCTACGTGGAAGGGTTGGTGCACATCTCCGAGCTCGGCCAGGACTATTTCCAGTTCGATGCCACCAAGCACCGCCTGCTCGGCGACCGCACGCGCAAGCAGTTCCGCCTGGCCGACCGGGTGAACGTCAAGATCGTCCGCGTGGATCTGGAGACGAGCCGGATCGATTTCGTGCTCGCGGGCGAATCCGCCGGGGGCCCGGGCCGTGCGCGCTCCCTCCGTCGACGCGCAAGATCGTAGGACAGCAGGATGAAACCGACCCGCGCCGTTTTCGGATTTCACGCGGTGCTTGCGCGGCTGCGCGCCGATGCGGCGTCGGTGACGGAAATCTATCTCGATGAAGACCGCAAGGACGCGCGCGCGAAAGACCTCGTCCTCGCCGCGGAAAAAGCCGGCGTCTCGCTTATGCGCGTTCCGACCAAGCGCTTGGACGGTTTCTACGGCGGCGGCCGCCACCAGGGCGTGGTGGCGATGGCATTCGAAAAACCGGCGCGCGAGGGCCTGGAGGACCTGCTCGACTCGGTGAAGGAAGCGCCGCTCTTGCTGGTGCTGGACGGCGTGACCGATCCGCACAACCTCGGAGCGTGTTTGCGGGTCGCGGACGCCGCCGGCGCCCACGCGGTGATCGCACCCAAGGACCGTGCCGCGGGCATCAGCGCGGCGGTATCCAAAGTGGCGAGCGGCGCGGCCGAATCCGTGCCGTATTACATGGTCACGAATCTCGCCCGCACGCTGGACGAATTGAAGGAGCGCAACATCTGGATCGTCGGCGCGGACGAGCGCGCAGACAAGACGCTCTACGAGTCTGATCTGCCTGCGGCCACCGCCTGGGTGCTGGGCGCCGAAGGCGAGGGGATGCGAAGGCTCACTCGCGAGCGCTGCGATCTCCTGGTGCGCATCCCTATGCGAGGGAGCGTCGAGAGCCTGAACGTCTCCGTGGCGAGCGGCGTGTGCCTGTTCGAGTCGCGGAGGAGGCGCGCCGCTGCGTGACGGGGGCGCGGCGTTCCAGTACCGCCGCGATTTCCTCGATTTCCGAAGCGGCGCTCCTCGATTTACTGAACGGCACGGCGGCCCTGTCGTACCAGTAGCGAGCGTTGTCCAGGTCGCCTTCGATCCGGTGCAGGAGCCCGTGCATGCGAAAGGCGAGCTTGTCGCGCATGTCCATGACGATCGCGTGTGCCCTGTTCCACTCATTCCTGCGCAGAAGAGAAAGAACCTTGCGATGCTTGTCGGCTGACCGGATCATGAAAGCGGCAGTGAAAGATCGTGCGCGTCGTCAGCGCAGTGGCTCGCCGTTGCAGGAGAGCTCGACCCGCTCCCCGAATTCGTAGCGCAGCGCGCCGAGCAGACGGGTCTCGGCGGTGCGGACGCTCGGCGGCTTTCCGCTGCCGAAGGCACCGAGGGTAAAGGTGACCTCGCCCGTTTTCTCGTCGATCTGCGCCCACGCCGTCGCCTCGGCACGATCGAGCGCCTCGGTGACGACCCTGAGCATTTGCGCGGAGGTCACCTTCGGATCTTTGGACGCCACGCGATAGTCGAAACCGACGACGTACTCGCAGGCCGCGAGGAGAAGGCAGACCACGGTGATGAACCTAGCGCGTGAAATCATGGGCCCCAACCGTCACTTCTTCAGCGCCGCGCCCGCCAACTGGGCGATCGCCGCCAGCGTTGTCTGCGCCGCGTTCAGCCCCAGCCGAAAATCCTTATCGGAGTACGTGGAGTACCGGTCAGTCGGCTGGTGCCAGTGGGGATTCCATCCGGCGCCGATCTGCATCCCTCGCTCGTGTTCACGAACGCTGATCGCCGGAGTGAAATCCATGAAAGGCGTGGAGTCGGTATTGGTCATGTGGTGGCTGACCGCCGCGGGATAATCGGTGGCGTATTTCTCATTGGCGTCGCGGAAAAAGAAAGCCAGCTTCAGTGCCTGGTCCGCGAACTTCGCGGTGGACTGGAATTCGATGTTGACGTCCGCTTCGGGCCGCTGCTCCGGGCTGAGCGTGCCGTCCGCGCGAGGCATGCCGTGGTCGAACAGCACCATGTCGTGCTGGATCATGCCGAGCCAATTCGGTTCCGGATAGCGGCCTGAGCCGGGGGGATCCTCTTTTCCCTGGAGCGCCGCTCGCTGGGCAACGTAGGCGCGGGAGCCGTTAAGGCCCGTTTCCTCGTTATTCCAGAGCGCGAATCGGATCGATCGCTCTGTGCGCACATCGGGACTGTTCAACACGCGCGCCAGCTCCATGACCAACGCCGTCCCCGAACCGTTGTCATCGGCGGCCTCGCCCCAGCCTATTCCATCCATGTGGGCGCTGACGATGTACATCTCGTCGGGCCGCGTCGCGCCGATTTTCGTGCAATACACCTCCTCGCGCGCGCCGGGAGCGCTCGGCTGCGAGTTGAGCTCGCGAAGCTTCACATCGGGTTGCGCGTCGGGATTGTCATTCACGCCCGTGGGCGCCGTGTTGCCACGCAGTCGCGAGCCCCCGGAGCCGGTACGGATTTCTCCGCTGGCAATCACGGGACTGGGCACGCGGCCTTGCGGTCGTGATTGCGGCGCTGGCGGGTTGTACTCGTACTTGATGCGCCCGGTGTTGCAGCCGAAGCTCTTCAGCTGGCGTTCGATCCAGTCGACGGCTGCGCGATTGCGATCCGTCCCCTGCCGCCGATCGCCGAATTCGGTCAAGCCCTTGATCGTGGCCTTGTACCTCTCCAGGTCGAGCCGTCCGACCAGTGCCCTGACAGGGTCGTCGGCCGGAATGCCCTGCCCGAATGCGGATGGGCAGAGCACTGCGATCGATCCGCAGATTGCACCGATGGATATGTTCGCGCGCATGACCTGTCCTTGTTAAAATGGTCAGGAAAACAGCCGGATATCATAGCTTCGTTCGCAGTATCGCGATGCGGTAGTGCCTATCGCATCAACGCGGGCGGGTGGGCAGTTCGCGCTCGGCGATGACGCGGAGCGCAGCTCTTGCTCGGCAGCCCCTGATTCGGTTAGAATTCAATCACTTCGACGACCGCTCCGGCGGTCGTTTGTTTTAGACCGCCAACCCTGCCGCACCAGCTTCCGCCGCGTCGCAACGGTGGACCGAGCGGGCGGCTTTTTCCATAGGGAGTTTGCATGCGACATTACGAAGTGTGCTTCATCGTTCATCCGGACCAGAGCGAGCAGGTGCCGGCGATGATCGAGCGCTACCGCGCCACGGTGACCTCGAAAAACGGCAAGATCCACCGCCTCGAGGACTGGGGCCGCCGCCAGCTCGCTTTTCCGCTCGCCAAGGTGCACAAGGCGCACTACGTGCTCATGAATATCGAGTGCGATAACGAAACGCTCAACGAGCTCGAGCACTCGTTCAAGTTCAACGACGCGGTGCTGCGGCACCTGATCATACGAATGGAACGCGCCTGGATCACGCCTTCGCCGATGATGAAGGAAGAAAAGGCGAAGTCGGTCCTCGGCCCGGGCGAAGCGCCTCGCGGTGAAGCGCCGCGCACTGAAGCACCGCGCGGTGACGCGGCCAAGCCTGCGGAGCCGGCCAAGCCCGCGGAGCCGGCGAGCGCCTGAGCGTTGGTTCAAGCGAACCGGGTCACGATCGCAGGCAGGCTGATCGAGCTGGATGCGCTGCGGCGTACGCCCGCCGGCGTCCCGGTGCTGAAATTCAGGCTCCAGCACGATTCTGTGCAAACGGAAGCGGGCGGCGAGCGCAAGGTGAGTTGTGAGATCGCTGCGGTGGCGTTCGAGCGCGAGGCGAAGCTCCTTGCGAGCGCGAAGCTGGGAAGCAGCGTGAAAGTAAACGGGTTTCTTGCCGCAAGGAGCCGTTCCAGCCGGACGCCTTTGCTGCACGCGACACAGATCGAATTTGCAGAAGGAGAGTAGACATGCCCCCACCCAGAGGTCGAGGCGGCTTCGGAAAAGGCAAGGGAAAAGGCAAGGGCCGCGACGGCAAGCGCGAACAGAAGGGTTCGAAGCAGCTTTTCAAGCGCCGCAAGTTCTGCCGCTTCACCGCTGAGAAGATCGAGTGGATCGATTACAAGGACGTCGATCTGCTGAAGGACTTCATCGGCGAAAACGGCAAGATCATCCCGGCGCGGATCACCGGAACGCGCACTCACTACCAGCGTCAGCTCTCGGCGGCGGTCAAGCGCGCGCGCTATCTCGCGCTGATGCCGTACACCGACCTGCACTGAAGGAACCGCCATGCAAGTCATTCTTCTGGAAAAAGTCGTCAACCTCGGCGGCCTGGGCGACGTGGTCAAGGTGAAGGACGGATACGCCCGCAACTACCTCCTGCCGCAGGGCAAGGCGAAGCGGGTGACCCCGGAGAGCCTCGCAGAATTCGAGAAAAAACGCACGGAGCTCGAGACCGCCCAATCCCAGACTCTTGCGGCGGCGCAGGAAAAGGGAACCAAGCTGGAGGGCCTTATGGTCCAGATCACGCAGAAGGCAGGCGTCGACGGCAGGCTGTTCGGCTCGGTGACCAACGTCGACATCGTCGAGGCGCTCGGCGAACAGGGCATCACCGTCGAGAAGGCGGCGATTCGGATGCCCGATGGACCGTTGAAGCACATCGGCGATTTTC
>DATHHZ010000469.1:0-4794 GCA_035316965.1 Burkholderiales bacterium
GCGGCAGGTAGCGGAGGCGCGTGAACCCCGGGATTTCCGGAAACCGGTACAGGCGGCGCGGCGAGCGGCCCTCGCGCGCAATGCGCATGAGTGCGTCGTACAGGCGCGAGACCTTGCTCCGCGTCGTGCCGATCGTGAGGAGCAGGGTCAGCGTGTTGAAGGTGGATTTCTCGACCTGGATGTTGTAGCGGTCGAACAGTTCGCGCTGCAAATCCTCCACCGTGTAGCCGCAGCTCGAGATGTCCACGGTCACCTTGGTCGGGTCGAGAAGGATGTTGTCCCGCCTGACCTCCTCCGGGAGAAGTTGGTCGAGCTCGAGCACCCGAAAGACGCCGGTCGAGTTGATCTGAGCGCGCAATTCCTGCGAAAGCGCAAGCGTGCGCGAAAGCAGCTTGTAGCCCTCCATCACCGCCTGTTTCCGCGCCACGTCCAGGCTCGCGATCATGCTGTACTGGGGGCTGGTGGAGGTGTGCATGTTGAAGTTCTCCCGGAACAGGTGCTCGTTGAAGCCGGGATCGTTCACGTGGATCATCGAGGCCTGGGAGAACGCCGAGAGCACCTTGTGGGTGCTCTGCGTGGCGTAGTCCGCCCCCGCCTCGAGCGCCGTGGGCCGGAACGCCGGATGGAAGCGCGCGAACCCGTACCAGGCCTCGTCCACGATCACCTTGATGCCTTTCGCGTGCGCCGCCTCGACAATGGGTGCGAGGTCGTAGCGCAGCCCGTCGTAGGTGCAGGAGGTGAGAATGATCGCCTGGGCATCCGGGTGCCTGCGGATCGCGGAAAGGATGGTCTTCTTCGGCACCGGACCGTACAAGCTGTACTTGGCGTTGATCGAGGAATCGAGATAAATCGGATGCCCGCCCGAGAGCACCACGCCATGGTGCACAGACTTGTGACAGTTGCGGTCGAGGAGCAGCTTCTCGCCGGGAGCGAGCAGCGTCTGGAAAATGACCTTGTTCGAGGTGGAAGTCCCGTTGGTCGCGAAGAAGGTGCGGCGCGCGCCGAAGGCCTTGGCCGCCACGGTCTGGGCCTCGGCGATCACGCCGGTGGGCTCCATCAGGGAATCGAGCATTTTCACCGACACCGAAAGATCGGCGTCGAAGATATGCTCGCCCATGAAATCGTAGAAATCATTGACCCAAGGGCTGCCGCGCAGCGATTCGCCGGACGAGTGGCCCGGAGTGTGCCAGGAGTCCTTTGCCATCCAGACGTAGTTCTTGAGCTGGTCGTAAAACGGCGTGCGCGAACGCTCCTGGACCTGTGCGTTGAGAATCCGGTACATGCCGCGGTAATCTCGCTCCTCGCGGTAGAAGTAGCCGTCGACCGCCTCCGCGAAGAGGGCATCGACGATCTCGTCCTCGTGCTCCTGCGCGATCAGAATGTAGACGTCGAGCTCGGGTCTGAAGCGCGTGACGCGCTGCACGAGCTCCAGCGCCGACATCTCCTTCTTAGGGCTTTTCTGATTGAGGGTGTAGAGCTTGTCGTCGACCACGACGGCCTGGAGATCGCCGTCCTCCTCGATCGCGGCGAGCGCTTCGCGCGCTGTGGTGACCCCGGAAAACGTGATGCCGAGCGGATTGTCGAGCGAGCGCGCGGCCGCGTTCAGCCCTTTGACGAATTCCTTGAGAACGAGCGGCTCGTCGTTGATGATGAGGACCCGGCTGACCGGCTTTTTCATGGGATGGTGCGCAAAACGAAAACCGGATTGTTGCGGCAAACTGCAGGGGAGTGCAAGGAGGAAGCGCCAATAAAAAAGGCGGCCGAGCCGCCTTTTTCCGCCGCGCGCCTGACTTGGCCTTATCCCGGCATCGCCTTGAGTCGCGCGGCAAGGCGGCTCTTGTGCCGCGCTGCTTCGTTCTTGTGGATGACGTTCTTGTCGGCGATGCGATCCATGATCCCCGAGGCCTCGCTGAAAGTCTTCCGCGCGGCAGCCTTGTCGCCGGCGGCGATCGCCTTGGTGACGCTTTTGATCGCGCTGGTCAGCGCCGAGCGCAGGCTGGCGTTGTGCTTGCGCCGCTTCTCGGCCTGGCGGGCCGCCTTGCGCGCGCCCTTGGTATTTGCCATGCGGAACCCCGAACGAAAGGGCGCAATTGTAGTCGTAGTCGAAGGCCCGCGCAAGGTTTTCCGTCCGTGAAAGCTATAATTCCCGCATGAATTTGCTGAAAGCGCTTGCGACCGTGAGCAGCATGACGCTCGTATCGCGCGTCCTGGGTTTGGTGCGGGACGTTCTGATCGCAACCTTGTTCAAAACGGGACTGGCGACCGACGCGTTCTTCGTCGCTTTCCGGATTCCCAATCTTCTGCGGCGCCTGTTCGCCGAGGGCGCCTTCTCGCAGGCCTTCGTGCCGGTCCTTTCCGAATACAGAACGCGCCGGGGCGATGCGGAAACCAAGCTGCTCGTCGACCGCACCGCGACCCTGTTGACTCTTGCGCTCCTTGCGGCGACTGCGCTCGGCGTCGCGGCGGCGCCGGTCATCATCTACGTGAGTGCCCCGGGGTTCGCGGCAACGCCCGCGAAGTTCGACCTCACGGTCGCGATGCTGCGCATCACCTTTCCCTACATTCTGTTCATCTCTCTCGTTTCGCTCGCCGGCGGCATCCTCAATACATGGAGCCGGTTCGCGATACCGGCGCTGACCCCGGCGCTCCTCAATCTCTCGTTTATTTTCGGGGCGCTGTTTTTATCACCCTATTTCGAGCCGCCGGTGATGGTGCTCGCCTGGGCGGTATTCGTCGGCGGCGCGCTGCAGCTCGCGCTGCAGGTCCCGGCGCTGGCGAAGATCGGCATGCTGCCGCGGCCGCGGTTCGGGTTCACCGACCCCGGCGTGCGGCGAATACTTCTATTGATGGGGCCGGCGGTGCTCGGCGTTTCGGTGGCTCAGGTAAGTCTCTTGATCAATACGATCATCGCATCCTTCCTCGGCGACGGCCGCATCTCCTGGCTCTACTACGCCGACCGGCTCATGGAATTTCCGACCGCGCTCCTCGGCGTGGCGCTCGGAACGATCCTGCTCCCAAGCTTGTCCAAGTATCACTCCGCTTCGGACGAAAACGAATATTCGAAACTTCTCGACTGGGGCCTGCGCCTGACCTTCATCCTCGCGGCGCCGGCGGCCGTGGCGCTCGCGTTGCTTTCGGTGCCGCTCGTCGCGACCTTGTTCCATTACGGGCAGTTCAGCGAGCACGACCTCTGGATGACGCGTCAGGCTCTCGTCGCCTACAGCGCGGGGCTGCTCGGACTCATTCTCGTAAAAGTGCTGGCGCCCGGCTTTTATGCGCGGCAGAATATTGCCACGCCGGTCCGAATCGCCATCGTGACCTTGATCGCGACCCAGCTCATGAACGCCGTATTCGTAGGTTCCCTGAAGGCTGGAGGATTGGAGCAAGTGATCGGCGTAGGCCCGCACGCCGGGCTCGCGCTGGCGATCGGCCTGGGAGCCTGCCTGAACGCGGGCTTGCTCTATCGAAAGCTGCGTGAGCACGGAATCTATCGTCCGCAGTCAGGCTGGGGAACATTTGCCCTCAAGGTCGCTGCGGCCCTGGCGGCAATGGCGGTCGTGTTGTGGCTCTCGATGGCCCCGGCGCCCTGGTGGCTCGCCGCATCCGGGGCGGCGCGAGCGGCCGCGGTCACCGGACTCGTGCTTCTCGGCGGGGCCGCGTACTTCGCGAGCCTGTGGCTGCTCGGATTCCGGCTCGGCGACTTCTCGAGACGCGCCGCGTGAACGCCCGGCTCGAGCATTTCGCAGAAATCGTGTCGCGAGATCAGTTCAATCTCGCCGAGGCGAGCCTGATGCTTGCTCAGGACATTTACCCGGATCTGGACATTTCCGAGTACCTCTCCAAGCTCGACGGTATCGCGATCGCCATCAAGAAGCGCCTCGCGGGCGACGCCTTTTCCGAGCAGAGGGTGCTCGCGCTGAACTACTACCTGTTCAACGAAATGCGCTTCTCGGGCAACCTGGTCGATTACTACGATCCGCGCAACAGCTACCTGAACGAGGTCTTGGAACGCCGCACCGGGATTCCCATCACCTTGTCGATTCTCTATCTGGAAGTCGGCAAACGCCTCGGGCTCAACCTGAAAGGCGTTTCTTTCCCCGGGCATTTTCTCGTCAAGCTCGCGGTCAAGCGCGGTCAGCTCGTGCTCGATCCCTTCACAGGGGGGGAGGCGCAATCCGAGTCTGATCTGCGCCAGCGCCTGGCGCAAGTTCTGCCCTCCGGGAAAGCGGAGCAGGCGCAGCTCGACCAGTATCTGGAGCCGGCGACCCCGCGCCAGATCATCGCGAGGGTCCTGCGCAATCTGAAGAACATCTATACGCAGACGGGAAAGCTCGAACAGGCGCTCGCGGTCATGCACAGGATGCTGCTCGTGATGCCGGAGTCGGCCGAGGAACTTCGAGATCGCGGGCTGGTGTACCACCAGCTCGAGTGCTTCCGGCCGGCGCTGTCCGACCTGCAGAATTATCTGCGGCGGCGGCCGCAGGCGCCGGACGCAGCTGAAATCCACGAAAAGATTCTGGAGCTCAAGCAGGCAGCCACGCGTCTTAACTAACCGGCCGACCTCTCTTCGATTTTTTTTAGAACGTCGCGTTTCAGACCGAGCGCAAAGAACACCTCGGCCACGAGGAAGACCGGCGCGATGAATATCTGAAACAGATTGTCCGCGAGCGCGGGCTTGCGGCCCTCGAACCCGTGGCCGACGAGCTGAAAGATCCAGCCTCCGACGAAAAATACGCCGAACCAGATCCAGCCCGAAGCAACGCCGGTCCCGGCCGCAAGTTTCGCGGCGTGAAA